>JAQBOK010000347.1 GCA_028288085.1 Mucilaginibacter sp. | reverse complement strand
ATTCAGAAATATCCACTTATATTAAAGCTGCGGTTGATAATGATTTTTCAGGTAATGTGATTGATGTTTGCCCCGTAGGCGCTTTAACCGATAAAACTTTCCGCTTTAAAAATCGTGTTTGGTTCACCAAACCAGTTGAAGCACACCGCGATTGCGATCATACAAATTGCAATGGTAAAGTTACCCTGTGGTATAAAGGCGAAGACGTATTACGCGTAACCGCCCGCAAGGATACTTATGGCGAAGTAGAAGAATTTATTTGCAATACTTGCCGTTTTGATAAAAAGAAAACCAGCGATTGGGTGATAGAAGGCCCCCGTAAAGTTTCCAATCATTCGGTTATTAGTGCTAATCACTATGAAATGATGCATCCACTACCTGTGGTTAAAACAAACCCGGTTTTGATGGAAGCTAATAAAGAACAATTTGAACGGGAGACACGCTTATAATGGGAACCGCTGATATATTAATAAAATTTGCGTTGATCTTGATCATATTCCTGATCAGCCTTGTAATTGCTATGTACTCAACTTATGCTGAGCGTAAACTGGCAGCATTTTTTCAGGATAGGGTTGGCCCTAACCGTGCCGGTCCGTTTGGGATATTACAGCCACTTGCTGATGGCGCCAAGATGTTCCTCAAAGAAGAAATCATCCCAACTAATTCGAGCGGATTTTTATTTATCGTTGGTCCTTCATTGGCCATCATGACCGCTTGTATAGGTTCGGCCGTTATTCCCTGGGGACAACAGCTAACCATTGGTTCTCATGTGATCGATCTTCAGGTAACCGATATCAACGTGGGGGTTTTATACATATTCGGTGTAGTTTCATTGGGTGTATATGGTGTAATGATAGGTGGCTGGGCTTCCAACAATAAATACTCCTTGTTGGGTGCTATACGTGCAGCATCGCAAAATATCAGCTATGAAATAGCTATGGGCCTTTCTATCATCGCCTTGTTGATGGTTACAGGTTCATTAAGTTTAAAAGAAATAGCAGCGCAGCAGCATGGCTGGCATTGGAATATAGTTTATCAGCCGCTCGGCTTTCTGATATTTATTATTTGCGCCTTTGCCGAAACTAACCGTACCCCTTTTGACCTGCCCGAGTGCGAAACTGAATTGGTGGGAGGCTACCATACCGAATATTCATCAATGAAACTGGGGTTTTACCTGTTTTCAGAATACATCAATATGTTCGTATCATCAGCAGTGATGGCAACGCTTTATTTTGGCGGGTACAATTTCCCATTCATGCATAGTTTGGGCTTGTCAGCCAATTGGGTTACAATATTAGGGGTAATCGCGTTATTCATTAAGATATTCGCGTTCATCTTTTTCTTTATGTGGGTGCGCTGGACTATCCCGCGTTTCCGTTACGATCAGTTGATGGACCTGGGTTGGAAAACATTGATACCTTTGGCAATTGCCAACATAGTAATAACGGGGCTATTTATTACTTTCTTAAAATAATTGGAGCAAGGATCAAATGGAATCATTAAGTAATAAACGAAAAGTAATTGAATCAAAACCACTCAATTTTTGGGAGCGGATTTATTTGCCTGCAATTTTACACGGGTTGTCAATTACCATGAAACACTTTTTGTTTAAAAAGGACGTCACTGTTCGTTATCCCGAGCAGAAACGTGAGTTTTCTGAAAATTTCCGTGGAATGCATTCGCTTAAGCGCGATGAAGATGGGCGTGAGCGTTGCACCGCATGCGGGCTTTGTGCCTTATCATGCCCTGCTGAAGCGATCACCATGATATCGGCAGAGCGCCAACCTGGTGAGGAGAACTTATATCGCGAAGAGAAATACGCCGCGGTTTATGAAATTAATATGCTCCGCTGTATATTTTGTGGCTTATGTGAAGAAGCCTGCCCTAAAGAAGCGATCTATTTAGACGGCGACATTGTGCCTGCCGACTATCTGAGAAAAGATTTTATTTACGGTAAAGACAAATTAGTAGAAGCGCCCTTAAATCAATAGAAGAAGTTTATAACTTTGCCACGCTTTTTGATGGCAGAGTTATATAGTAAATAATAGAAATGAGTATATTTTACTTTATCGCATTTTTGTCCATACTGTTTTCAGTATTGGTAATATCTGCAAAAAACCCGGTGCATAGTATACTTTACCTTATACTAACGTTTTTCACTTTTACTATTCAGTATATCCTGCTCAACGCCCAGTTTCTGGCTATTGTAAATTTTATTGTTTACATGGGAGCTATATTGGTGTTGTTTCTATACACGCTGATGCTCATTAACCTCAATAAGGATTCGGAGCCGGTAAAATCAAACATGGTAAAAATTGCCGGTGTTTTAGGCGGCGGTTGTTTATTGGTTGTGGTAGTGGCTTCGTTAAAAGCTATAGGCGTTTCACAGCCGGTATTACTTAAAGATCCGGGCCTTGGTTTGGTAAAAAACCTCGGTAAGGTATTGTTTAATGAATTTTTATTGCCATTTGAAGTATCGTCCTTGCTATTGCTGTCGGCAATGGTTGGTGCGGTATTACTGGCTACAAAAGACCCAAAAACTACGTGATGGAAAGTTTATTTAAAACCGTACAATCTGTACCACTGAATCATTACATCCTGTTAAGCGCTATTATATTTTCGATTGGTGTGGTTGGTGTACTTATCCGCCGCAATGCTATCGTAATTTTTATGTCAATAGAATTGATGCTTAATTCGGTAAACCTGTTACTTACCGCTTTCTCCGTTTACCGGGGAGATGCCAGTGGCCAGGTATTCGTGTTTTTCATTATGGCATTGGCCGCCGCCGAAGTAGCGGTAGGATTGGCAATAATTGTAATGATATACCGCAATACCAATTCTGTCGATATTAATGTGCTGAACAGGTTGAAGTGGTAGAGCCCCACGCAAGCCTCCCCGGAAGGGAGAGCGCTTTAAAAGGCTATGAATTGTTTAAAGAAGATTGTAAATATTAAAAATAAAAAAATAAACCAAAAAGTCTTCCCATATCGGGGGAGATTTAGAGGGGACTTATAACATGGATAAATATATCTGGCTTATTCCTTTATTACCTTTAGCTGGTTTCCTGATCAATGGATTTGGCCGTAACGCTTTGCCAAAAAGCGTGATAGGCTTTGTTGGTAGTTTGGTAGTGCTGCTTTCATTTGGACTTAGCGTTGCTGTTTTTTTACAGGTAAAATCTTCGGGCGCACCCATAAATGTAAACCTGTTCGATTGGTTTGTAGTAGGACGATTTAAAGTTGAATTTGCCTTTCTTATCGATCAGCTGAGTGCCTTAATGCTGCTTATTATTACTGGTGTTGGCTTTTTGATCCATTTATATTCCGTAGGTTATATGCATAGCGATGAAGGATTTGGTAAGTTTTTCTCTTACCTCAACCTCTTCATTTTTTTTATGCTGCTGCTGGTAATGGGCTCAAACTACCTCATCATGTTTATCGGTTGGGAAGGCGTGGGGCTCTGTTCATACCTGCTCATCGGCTTTTGGTACACAAATCCCGATTATGCTGATGCCGCTAAAAAAGCGTTCATCATGAACCGTATCGGTGATCTGGGTTTCATCATCGGCATATTTTTAATTATCAGCATTTTCGGAAGCGTCACATTCTCTGATATTTTCCCCAAAGCGGCAACCATGGCTCCGGGCTCTGTGCCATTTACATTGATCACTATCTTATTATTTATAGGCGCTGTTGGTAAATCGGCTCAGATACCATTATTTACGTGGTTGCCTGATGCAATGGCGGGCCCAACACCGGTATCTGCCCTTATACACGCGGCAACTATGGTTACGGCAGGTGTTTATATGGTAGCACGGTCTAACATCTTATTTACAATGTCACCCGTAACCATGACAATCATTGCTGTCATCGGTTTGGCTACCGCTGTATTTGCAGCACTAATCGCCCTGTCTCAAACTGATATTAAAAAGGTTTTAGCTTATTCAACCGTATCGCAGTTAGGTTACATGTTTTTAGGTTTGGGCGTGGGAGCCTATACCGGCGCGTTTTTCCATGTACTTACTCATGCGTTCTTTAAAGCGTTATTATTCTTGGGTGCAGGCTCTGTTATTCACGGTATGAGCAACGAACAGGATATGCGCAAAATGGGGGGCCTCAAAGGCAAGCTTCCAATCACATTTATAACCATGCTTATTGGTACACTGGCAATATCGGGTATACCACCATTTGCAGGATTTTTCTCAAAGGATGAGATCCTTGCCCATGCCTTCGCGCACAGTACAACCATGTATGTAATAGGCGTCATTACCGCAATGTTTACCTCGTTCTATATGTTCCGGATGCTTTACCTTACCTTTTTTGGTAAGTTTAGGGGTACTGCAGAACAGGAACATCATTTACATGAGTCGCCCCCAACTATGACCATCCCGCTTATAGTGCTGGCCATACTTTCAATTGTGGGTGGTTTTATTGGTATACCAGAAGTTTTGGGAGGGCATCACTGGCTGGAACATTTCCTGGCCCCGGTTTTCGAAAAGTCGGCTGCCCTGTTGCCTGATTCACATTTAACCTCTTCAACTGAGATTTCTTTAATGGTCGCTTCGGTTACAGGTGCTGTATTGGCATTAATTTATGCTTACGTTAGATATGTAAAAAATTCACATGTTCCTGTTGGCGATAGTGAAGAACGCCCCGGACTGGTTAGCCTTTCGTATCACAAATTCTATATCGATGAGATATATGACTGGTTGATCCGTAAACCATTGGATGGGTTATCCATATTTTTTTATAAGGTAGTTGATCTGTTGGTTATTGATGGCTTTATAAATGGATTGGGCAAAATTTCTGTCAGATCAAGCAAGGGGTTACGTCTCTTACAAACAGGGAATGTTGGCTTTTACATCTTTATGATGGTAATCGGCATCATTGCCATATTAGTATACAGTGTATTTAGTTTAGTTAAGATATAACAAGGGTTTACGATATAAAAAATGACTGTTAGTATTTTACTCTTTTTGCCGATTGTTGCAGCACTTGTTGTTTTGTTATTAAAAAATGAGGTAGCTAAGTACGCCGCTTTGGCATTTGCAGTTGCCGAGTTGATTGTCGCCGGTATTTTTTTAAGCCGCTTTGTGCCTGATGCATCCAACCAGTTTGGAGTAATTGCCCCATGGATACCCAAGGCTGGCATTTACTTTATAGCGGGTATTGATGGGATCAGCATGATTATGGTGTTGCTTACCACTTTGTTGGTTCCCCTCATTATTTTAAGTACCTACAAACACCAGTATAAAAATGCTTCCGCATTTTATGCCCTTATCCTGTTTATGCAGGCCGGCTTATTGGTAGTGTTTACCGCGCTTGATGGCTTTTTATTTTATGTGGGCTGGGAAGCAGCATTAATACCCATCTATTTTATCTGCGCCTTGTGGGGCGGAGAGAACCGGATACGTATTACCATCAAGTTTTTTATCTATACGTTCGCAGGTTCATTATGTATGCTGGTTGGTATTATCTACCTGTATATGCAAACCCCATCCAGAACGTATGACATTCACGATTTTTATAACCTGACTCTTACTGCCCATCAACAAGGCTGGTTATTTTGGGCATTTTTCCTGGCGTTTGCCATTAAAATGCCGATGTTCCCTTTTCATACCTGGCAGCCTGACACCTACACAGAGGCGCCATCAGCCGGTACCATGATGTTATCGGGCATTATGCTTAAAATGGGTATATACGGGGTTATTCGCTGGTTAATACCTATTGTTCCATTGGGAGTTGCACAATTTGGATTAATGGCCATTATATTATCAGTTGCAGGCATTGTATATGCTTCCGTTATCGCCTTTAAACAAAATGATGGCAAGCGTTTAGTAGCCTATTCATCAATTGCCCACGTAGGGCTAATGGCCGCGGCATTATTTGCCTTTGTACGCCCTGATGGGTATTTCGTTTGGACATTACAGGGCCTGCAGGGAGCGTTGATACAAATGCTTAACCATGGTATCAACATAGTGGGATTATTCTTTTTATGGGATATTATTAGCCGGCGCCTTAACACGCGCGAAATTGATCAGTTAGGCGGCATTGCCAAAGTAGCGCCGAAATTCGCAATAGCATTTTTAATTATAGTATTAGGTACAATAGCCTTACCGCTAACCAACGGATTTGTAGGCGAGTTTCTATTAATGAACGCTGTATTTCAATATAATATATGGTTTGCAGCTATTGCAGGTTTAACCATGATATTTGGTGCTGTTTATATGCTGCGCATGTACAAAACAGTAATGCATGGCGAAACTAATGCATTGACCATTACATTTACAGATATTGAGGGCTCAGAAATGTTAGTGCTTACTATTATTTGCATTTTAATAATTGTTATTGGAGTTTACCCGCAACCAATTTTGCACCTGTCAGAGGCGGCGGTTGACAACTTAATTCATTTAGTGAATAATAAGATAAAATAAAAAGAATGAATACCTTAATTATATTATCCATTTTACCTATACTGCTTTTGTATTTAGGTTTATATAAAGCAAAAAATGCTTTACTGCCCGTTACAGTAGTAGGTTTGCTGCTTGCATTAGGTTTTGCACTGGGCGAATGGACAAAGACCGATACAGCAACACCCATTTATCATGGTATGATGCTGTTTAACAATTTTTCGGTAGCATTTTCAGCAATCACTATTATTTCTACCATATTGATCCTGCTGTTATCAAAAGAATATTTTGAAAAAATAAGTGTACACGTGGCCGAATACTATGCCATTATTTTATTCTCGCTGGCTGGTATCATTGTAATGGTATCTTACAATAATTTAACGATGCTTTTTATTGGTATCGAGATCATGTCGGTGAGTTTATATATTCTTGCAGGTATCAAAAAGAATGATTTCGCCTCAAATGAAGCCTCATTGAAATACTTCCTGATGGGGGCATTTTCTACAGGGTTTTTGCTATTTGGTATCACATTGATCTATGGCGCATCGGGCTCATTTAATCTCCAGGCCATACGCGACTGGGTGTTAACCCATCCTAAGGGGATCGACCCTTTGTTCTATACCGGCATTATGCTGATCATTGTAGGGCTATGTTTTAAAGTTGGAGCTGCACCATTCCATTTCTGGACACCCGATGTGTATGAAGGCTCACCAACTTTGATTACAGCATTTATGTCAACCGTGGTAAAGGTTGCTGGCTTTGCGGCTTTCCTGCGCCTGTTTGCAGAATGCTTTGCACCACTGGCAGATTTTTGGATGCCGGCCCTGCTTATAATTACCATCGTCACCTTGTTTATCGGAAATATCACAGCGTTGTATCAGCAAAGCTTTAAACGAATGCTTGCATTTTCAAGTATTTCGCATGCCGGTTATTTGCTTTTCGCTATTGTGGCGCTGGGAGTAGGCTCTGCTAATGCGGTATTTATGTATTCCACAGCTTATTCCGTTGCTTCAATAATAGCATTTGGTGCTTTAATATTAGTACAGCAGCAATCAGGCAGCGATAATTTTGACACCTTTAACGGGCTGGCAAAAAAGAACCCTTTTCTGGCTTTTGTTTTAACTGTTTCCATGTTGTCATTAGCTGGTATTCCTCTTACAGCAGGTTTTATAGGTAAATTCTTTGTGTTCTCAGGGGCCTTGTCTAAATACCATACCACGTTGGTTATCCTGGCAGTTATTAATGCTATTATCAGCATTTTCTACTATTTCCGGGTAATCATTGCCATGTATTTCCGCGACAGCGAGCGCGAAGAATTAACTGTGCCCGGTTATTTTAACTTTGTACTGGGCCTTGCAGCTTTAATAACCATCGTTGTTGGCGTTTGCCCGGGTTTTATTGCCAACCTTATTTAATCCGTAACTGTAGTACTATTAATTAATTTTATATTAGTAGTTTTACGGATATAGTGAATGGAACAATTCTGGGAACATCTTCAAAATTTAACAGACGCTCAATCCATTATAAGGAAAGGTGGTTTT
Source organism: Mucilaginibacter sp. (assembly GCA_028288085.1). Taxonomy (GTDB): domain Bacteria; phylum Bacteroidota; class Bacteroidia; order Sphingobacteriales; family Sphingobacteriaceae; genus Mucilaginibacter. The sequence continues at coordinate 19,143 of JAQBOK010000347.1, read as the reverse complement.
TACCTTTTACTTGTTGTAGTTTTTGCTGAAACAGGACTGTTCTTCGGTTTCTTTTTACCGGGGGATTATTTGTTGGTTTTGGCAGGCCTCTTATGCGCAGCAGGTATGGTTGATGTACCTATTTACACGCTGGTAATTTCACTGATCATTGCAGGGGTTTTGGGTAATTATACTGGTTACTGGTTTGGCTACCGTACAGGTCCGGTATTGTTTAAGCGTAACGAATCATTTTTTTTTAAGAAGCGTTATGTAGCTATGGCCGAAGACTTTTATGCCAGGTATGGCGGCATGGCATTGGTTTTAGGTAGATTTTTCCCAATAATTAGAACTTTTGCCCCTATCTTTGCAGGAGTTGTTAAAGTTGATTTTAAAAAGTTTACTTTATACAACTTTATAGGCAGCATACTGTGGGTAACCACTTTAACGTTAACAGGGTTTTTTTTAGGACGCAAATACCCTGATGAAATTAAAGAATATCTTAAATATGTTGTATTAGGGCTAATTGCAATCACAACTATCCCGTTTATTGTAGCTTACCTGAGAAGAAAGGTGAACAAAACTGAAACGGTTGAATAAAGTTTATAACTATAATAAAGAATGAGTACACAACACCCCTGGCACCAGGTTTCCCCCGGAGAAGATATACCCGAAGTAGTACACGCAATAATTGAAATTCCAAAAGGCTCAAAAGCTAAATATGAAATTGATAAAGAGTCCGGTTTATTAAAATTAGACCGAGTGCTTTTTTCATCTGTAATGTACCCGGCCAACTATGGTTTTATTCCGCAAACCTATTGTGACGACCATGACCCTTTAGATATATTGGTATTATGTTCTGTAGATGTGTTTCCAATGTCTATAATTGAGGCTAAGGTAGTAGGCGTAATGCACATGGTTGACAATGGCGAACAGGATGATAAGATAATTGCAGTAGCTAAAAATGACATGTCAGTAAATTATATTGATGACCTGAGTGAATTGCCGCCACATGCCATGAAAGAGATCGTTCGTTTTTTTCAGGATTATAAAAAACTGGAAGGTAAAAATGTTACCATAGAGCATCTTTTAGGTAAGCGGTATGCACACAAAGTGATTATCGAAAGCCAGGAATTGTATAAATCCACTTTCCCCTCGTACCAATAAATTAATCAATGGCCCCCGATTTAGAAATTAACGGTTATTACATTGTTCTCACAGGGTGCCTGGTATTATTAAATGGCTTTTTTGTAGCTGCTGAGTTTGCCATGGTTAGGGTAAGGGTCTCGCAGATAGAAATTAAAGCTAAGGCTGGCAGTCGTACCGCAAAAGTGGCCAAAAGCATTATGGCTAACCTGGATGGATACCTTGCTGCAACCCAGTTGGGTATTACCATAGCCTCCCTTGGTTTAGGATGGGCGGGACAAGAGGTGGTAACCAAATTGATGCTAAATCTCTTTTCGTTTTTTGGATTAGTTATTACTTCACACATCATTATCAATACCAGTCATATAGTGGCGTTTCTTTTCATCACTATTTTGCATATCGTATTTGGCGAACTGGCGCCAAAATCAATAGCTATCCAGCGATCGGTACGAACAGTGATGAATGTAGCCGTGCCACTTCGTTTCTTTTATATTGTATTCGGGCCTTTTATATGGTTTTTAAATGGGTTTGCCAATTTGATATTAAAGGTTTTTGGTGTAAATACTGCACCCGGCAGCGAAGCACATCACAGTTCAGAAGAATTACAGTACTTGCTTGAACAAGGAAAAGAGACCGGCGCGCTTGATTCAACCGAGCATGAACTCATCCAAAATGTTTTTGATTTTAATGAACGTGTGGTTAAAAACATAATGGTACCCCGTACTAAAATATCAGGCGTTGAGATGAGTACTTCGGAGGTTGAACTGTTAGAGATATTGATAACCGAAGGTTATTCACGGATGCCTGTGTATGAGGAAACAATTGATAAAATTGTAGGTATTGTACATGCAAAAGATATTTTGCCCCTGTTGGCGCATAAAATACCTATCCAGGTAAAAGATATCATACGTAAACCATATTTTATTCCTGAAACCAAAAAGATAAATGACCTGATGGCCGAATTGCAGCAAAAGCGAATACAGATAGCAATAGTGCTGGACGAATTTGGCGGTACTGCGGGCATGGTTACACTTGAAGATATTGTAGAAGAATTGGTAGGAGAGATACAGGACGAGTACGATGAGGAAAAGCCGATAGTGGAAAAGATAAATGAAACGGAGTTTATAGTTAACGCACTTGCCCCGATATATGATGTGAACAGCCACCTACCCCATGACCTGCCAGAAGATGGCGATTATGATACCGTATCGGGGTGGTTGGGTGATATTTTTGGCAAAATACCTGATGTAGGTGAGCAAAAGGAATCAAATGGGTATAATATTACAGTGCTTAAAAAATCCGATCAGAATATAGAATCGGTTAAGCTTGAGTTATTGCTGAACGAAGAAGATACCGTGGACCTGCATTAAAACCCCGCCTGGAAATGCAAATCTTTTATACACCCGATATAGATCCTGCATCGTCAACTTATTATCTGAATGAGGAAGAAAGCAAACATTGCGTAAGGGTGTTGCGCCTGCAAACAGGCGACAATGTGCAGTTAATAGATGGCAGAGGTAATTTTTATAATGCAACTATTTCAGATGCCCATCCTAAAAGGACCCACCTGCACATTGTTTCGGTACAAAAGGAATTCAATAAAAGGAATCATTATCTGCATATAGCCGTTGCCCCCACAAAAAATATTGAACGGCTGGAATGGTTTTTAGAAAAAGCAACTGAAATAGGTATTGATGAAATATCTTTGATCATATGCCAGCGATCTGAACGTAAGGACGCTAAAGTTGAAAGGCTTAACAAGATCGTTACTGCCGCAATAAAACAATCTATCAAAGCTTATCACCCAATTTTAAACGAACCTGTTACATTAAATAAACTATTATCTGCCCCGTTTGAAGGCCAGAAATTTATAGCTCATTGTGAACAGGGGGATAAAGCTGCTTTAAAGGAGGTGCTTAAACCATTTGGCAGATATTTGATTTTAATAGGACCCGAGGGTGATTTTACAACAAAAGAAATAACTGATGCTTTAAAAAATGATTTTAAAGCCATAACTTTCGGAGAAAGCCGTTTAAGAACTGAGACCGCGGCTTTGGAAGCCTGTTTTGAAGTGAATTTTTTAAATCGCCTATGAGAGTGTTTTCGTGTATAGCTGTGTTAGCGTTTTTATGTTTAAGCAGTTTTAATGTGCCGACTTACAAGATGGCCAAGCTGAAATACAACGGCGGCGGGGATTGGTATGGTGACCGGACAGCATTACCCAACCTCATAAAATTTTGCAATGAGAACTTAAAAACAAATTTTCAGGCCGAAGACGAAGTTGTTGAGGTGGGCAGTGCCGAGATATTTAATTATCCTTTTATTTTTATGACCGGCCACGGAAACGTTATCTTTTCTGACCAGGAGGCGCGTAATATGCGTAAATATTTAACTGGTGGCGGCTTTTTGCACATAGATGATAACTATGGGCTCGATCAGTTCATCAGGCTGCAAATGAAAAAGGTTTTCCCCGAACTTGACTTTGTAGAATTACCCCTAAATTATCCTATATATCATCAAAAATTCGACTTCCCTAATGGGCTGCCTAAAGTTCATGAGCATGATGGCAAACGGGCGCAGGGGTTTGGTTTGATCTATAAGGGCAAGCTGGTGTGTTTTTATGACTATGAGTGCGACTTAGGTAATGGATGGGAAGATTATGGCACCTACGCCGGCGATACGCAGGAAACGCGTATAAAGGCGTTAAAAATGGGTGCTAATTTGGTTCATTATGTATTAACGCAATAAAATAAAATTCTAAACTCTAAAAGCTTAATTTGATTTAGTTTCAAATCTGATATTTAACATATGTACTATCTTAAAGTAAACGGCAGCATTGATTATAAGATCGAAAAAGGAAAAGATAAATTATTGATCAACAATAAGAAAATAGATGCCGATATTCAGCAATTGAACCCATCAACCTATCATATTATTAATGATCTGAAATCATACAATGCCGAGGTGATCAGTTTTGACCGGGAGGCTAAAACAGCCGAAGTAAAAGTAAACGGTAGTATTTACTCCGTTACGGCAAAAGACCAGTTTGATATTCTGCTTGACCAATTGGGCTTAAGCAGTTTAAACAGCGCAAAAGTTAGTGAGTTAAAAGCCCCGATGCCGGGCATGGTACTGAAGCTTTTTGTTAATGAGGGCACCGAAGTAAAGAAAGGTGATAACCTGTTTATTTTAGAAGCGATGAAAATGGAAAATATCATTAAATCGCCCGCCGATGTTACCGTTAAGACTGTTAAGATAAAGCCAGGTGATAAAGTTGAAAAAGGGCAGGTGATGCTGATATTTTCGTAGAGACATAATACATTACATCTTCAATTGATTATGAGAGGCAAGTATTGCTGCATCTCAACAAAACAAAAAGAGGTGCCCTGATTTTTCAGGGCACCTCTTTTTGCTATTAGGAATATTTTATTTCGCCTTAAATTGTTTAGGGTTTTTAGTACTGTAGTGTGGTTTGCCAGATGGACTGATTTCTGGTGCGCCAACCATGGTCATTGCACAACGGAACCCAACTTCAGCGCTCGACTCATCTTCGTTCATAAAACGACGTGCTGCCGGGTTTAACCAATAGGCCATATCATTCCATGAGCCACCTTTGTAAACCTTCGAATGGTCATTAACCAAAGTGGTTGTACCATATAAAGTAGTGTTTACAGAATCGGCTGCACCCCTGAAATCGGGATTATACGGCTTACCTGCCAAAGGATTTTTTGGAGCGGCAACAGCATTTGCGTTTGTTGCAGCAGGAGTGGCAGCAGCTCCATTAGCTGTAGGATTATTCAGTGCTTGTTGCGTTGCAAGAAGGTCATTATACTTCATTTTCTTTGCCGACTTTGCAGGATCAAGAATTGGCTTTCCGTATTTATCTTTTGCATACACACCGTGTTCAGGATCAGCTAGGCGCTTATTAACATATTCATTACCACGGAAAGGGTTGAAATCTTCAAACTCCTCAAACGATGTTTGGCGATAGGTATCCTGAACCCATTCATTAACATTACCGGCCATATTATACAAGCCAAAGTCATTAGGCGGGAAAGCTCTAACCGGAGCTGTTATATCAGCCTTATCGTTCAAATAACCACCAACACCCATGTTATCACCAAGGCCGCGTTTAAAGTTGGCCAATATCATTCCGCGGGTCTTTTGTTTAGCAGAACGAACCCCTAAGCCGTTCCATGGATATACTTTATTATTATCGATATTTTCAAACTCGGTGTTGCCTATTAAAGATAAGGCTGCATATTCCCATTCTGCTTCTGAAGGAAGGCGGTAGCCTTGCTTTAAAATACCATCTTCTATACGTGCAGCTCTAACCGGGGCTTTACCTGCTTTTCCGTTAGCGCCTGTTGTTGCTTTAGCATTTGGGCTTATATCGGCTATCATCTTTTTACCGTCAATCCCCTGGCCCCTGTATTGGCCGTTAAGGTATATATCAGTATTGAAAGGATCTTTGTTGGCAGGTGCGGGTGCGGCCTTTCCATTCTTACCTTTTGCGCCCTGGCCTGATGCATCTTTCCAGCTTGCTAATCTGCCGGTTTCGCGCAAAATATTTTCGTTCATGCGATCGGTTCTCCAGGTACAATAATCTTGTATCTGGTCCCAGTTTACCCCTACTACAGGATAATCCTGGAATGCAGGGTGCCGAAGATAGTTATCTACATAAGGTTCGTTATAAGATAATGGTCTGCGCCATACCAGGGTATCGGGCATTGCATTATAATATAGTTCGTGATCCTCATGGAAAGTAACACTTATCCAATGCAAATAGTCAAGCCAATCCTGGTTTGACACTTCCGTTTCATCCATATAAAATGATGGAACAGTTACCCTGCGGCGAACATTGTTATAATCGTAGGTTACATCCTGATCGGCACTTCCGCCCATTACAAATGTACCACCTTCGATAGGGACAAGGCCCGGGCCAGGCGAAGGATGTGCCTGCCGGAACCGTTCATAACCTCCATTTGTTTTATCATTGTAGGTTATGCCGGTCTTTTGCGATTGTGGACGCTTACTGCAGCTGCTTAACAAGGCTCCTAAACCAAACAGCACTAAAGCAGTTCTCGTAAAAAGTATTTTCATATTTTTACTATTCATTAATGGGTAAATTTAAAAAAAATGAATTAATAATTAAACTCACTTGGTATATTAATTTATAAAAAAGGATAAACCTTTGTTTGGGTTTAAACGTAAAACTCGGCATTGAGTTACACAAATCTGTTTTTTTTGATAAATGATGATAAATATTTAGCTTTCTGAGTTTGATACCTTAAGTAAGGTGAAACTATCAGAGACACGGATATTTTTAAATAATAAAGCTAAATTGCACCGATGAAGTTTTTTAACTTAAAAGCCAAAGGCGTTTTCTTCTATCTATCTGTTTTACTACCTGCTGTAGCATTTTCACAAACAACCAGCACAAGCTCAAACGGTAGCAATGCAACTGCTATACAAACTGCGGTACCTTTCCTGCTTATAACACCCGATTCCCGTTCAGGAGCAATTGGTGAAGCAGGCGTAGCTATATCTCCGGATGTTAATGCAAACTTCTGGAACCCTTCAAAACTGGCTTTTATTGAAGGCGATGATAACTTCTCTGCTTCTTATAGCCCATGGCTTAGGTCTTTAGTTCCCGATGTAAGCCTTTCCTATGTAGCTTACGCACACAGATTGGATGATAGAAATACAATAGGAGCATCTTTAAAATATTTTAACCTTGGGGCCATCAACCTGATTGATGAGCAGCAGGTTCCTGGTGGCACCTATATCCCGAATGAGTTTTCCATCGACGGCTCTTTTGCACGTAAGTTCGGTAATGACTTTTCTTTGGGTTTAAGTTTACGTTATATACGTTCAAGCCTGTCAAATTCCCCTACCTCTTCTCAACAGATTAAAGCAGGAAATGCTGTTGCTGCTGATATATCATTCTATTATAAAAAGGATATGCAGGAATTTGGCAATGATGCCTTATTCTCTTTTGGAACAAATATTTCTAATATCGGCTCCAAGATCAGTTATAGTGATAACGGTACAAAATACTTTTTACCTACTAATTTAAAAATTGGAGCAGCTAATACCATTAATCTGGATCAATATAACCAGCTTACTTTTGCGCTCGACTTTAATAAATTGTTAGTCCCCACGCCTCCGATCAGGGATCAGGACGGTAATATTATTAAGGGCAAGGACGACAATGTGTCGGTGCCTGCGGGTATTTTTGGCTCATTTTCTGATGCACCTGGAGGATTTAGTGAAACGTTGCAGGAAATTACCATCTCGCCAGGTGTTGAATACTGGTATAACAAACAATTTGCTGTAAGGGCAGGTTATTTTTATGAGAATCCTAATAAGGGCGGATTACACTACCTAACTTTAGGTACTGGTTTCAGGTACGATATTTTTGCATTTGATTTTTCTTATATTGCGGCCAGCCAGCAAAACAGCCCATTAGCAAATACTTTAAGGTTTACATTGATGGCTAACTTTGGGGCATCTAAAAAATAATGAGTAAAATAAGGGTAGGCTTTGGTTTTGACGTACATCAGTTAAAGGAGGGTCATCCATTTGTTTTAGGCGGGGTAAACCTCGAGCACTATTCTGGCGCCTTTGGCCATTCTGATGCCGATGTATTAGTTCACGCTATATGTGATGCCTTACTAGGCGCAGCAAATTTACGCGATATTGGCTATCACTTTTCAAATACTGATGATAGATGGAAGGGCATAAGCAGCTTAATATTACTGCAGGAAGTAACCCGTTTATTAAGTGAAAAAGGCTGGTCAATTGGTAATATAGATGCAATGGTGTGCCTTGAAGCGCCAAAAATAAATCCCCACATTCCTGCTATGAAAACCCATATTGCTAAAGCAGCGGATATCAGCGAGGACGATATTTCTATCAAAGCCACTACCAATGAGCAATTAGGTTTTATAGGCCGCCAGGAAGGCATAGTAGCTTATGCAGTTTGTTTGATAGAAAAACCCTGATCGTAGATTGAAACCCGGGTGTTAATTTACAACTAAACTACTCTGAACTGGTCAAGGCATTCTCTTTCATACTAACACTTCCTGTACGTTTTAGTACTCCCCATCCACTTAGTTCGCCTTTTAATGCCTTGCGAATGGATTTAAATAAAATATAATACATCAGCTGGCGCCATATAAACCGCTGCGGAATTATGTAAATCAGTTTTTTATAATCTTCTTTCTCCATCCTGAACGCGACAATAGCCACCAGGAAATCGATCAATACAAATGCAACATAGTAGGTTAATATCTTTCCGGGCTTGTCTCCAAATAATCCGATGATCATCATCAGGTCGGCGAGAGGAGAAAATAGCGGTAATATGATCTGGAAGATGAGTATATTGGGCATACCAACCATTCCAAAAAACTTATATTTCTTATTGAACAGGGCGTCACGGTTTTTCCAAAAACTCTGTATCACACCAAAACTCCAGCGGAAACGCTGTTTCAGCAAGGCATTCAATGTTTCAGGGGCCTCGGTGTAAGCAATTGCTTCGGCGCAATTCTTTATAATAAAGCCTTGTTTTAATATGCGCATGGTAAGGTCGCAATCTTCAGCTAAAGTATCAGAAGTAAACTCGCCTGCCTTAAATATGGCCGACCTGCGGAATGCTCCGATAGCACCGGGAACCACCGTTATACTATTGATAAGGTCAAAAGCCCGGCGATCCATATTTTGAGATGTAATGTATTCAATAGATTGCCACAGGGTTACCATATTGTTCTCATTCCCCACCTTAACAGTACCCGCCACTGCACCGATTTCATCATCTGTAAAATAAGACATCAGGTGGTAAATGGCATCTGTTTTAAGCTGTGTATCGGCATCAATACAAACTGCAAAATCGTATTGTGCATGGGTAATGCCAAAGTTCAATGCCGAAGCTTTTCCACCGTTTGCCTTAGTGAGTACCTTAACTAAAGGGTGATGACCGTAAGCGGCATTAACCAATTCGTATGTTTTATCCTTTGATCCGTCATCAATAAATATGATCTCGAAGTTGGGGTAATCTGTTTTTAAAAGACTTTGGATAGTTTTTATAGCGGTAACTTCTTCATTGTAAGCCGGTACTATAATACTTACCGGTGTAAGTTTCTCATTTGCAAGTCTTCCGGGTTTTTCTTTTTTATCCTCATAATATTGCCTTACAGACAGAACGCCAATCAGCAACACACGGCCAATTGCCAGAAAAATGGCAGAAAGGAACAGGTATAAGAAGAACCAGTTACCGTAAAAAATACTTTGTATAAAAATATCATACAATGTACCCATTATGCCACTGTTGGCATCGTCCCTGATGGGCGGCATCAGTTCGGCTTTGGTTTTGCCTAAAACATCGGCAATAGTGGTAAATTTATATCCGTGGCTTTTAAAATAATGGATTATTTCGGGCAGTGCTGCTACTGTCTCATCGCGGGTATCACCCCCGGCATCATGCAGCAATAGCATCGATCCGGCATCTTTTTGCCTGATGGTACGGGCAACTATACTATCGGCTGTAACGCCTGGCTGCCAGTCCCACGGGTCAATGGATTCGCCAATGGTAATGTAGCTTTGCTTGCGGCTTTCGGCAACCGGGATTACCTCAGCCAATGTTTGCGGCTCAGCATCCGCGTTGAATGGCGGTCTGAATAATATAGTACTCCGGCCTGTAACAGATTCTATCAGTTTACGGGTAGCATTTAATTCCAGGTTTACCCGTTGAATGCCGATAGTGGATATATCCGGGTGGAAAAAAGTGTGATTGCCTATTTCGTAGCCTTCCTCGAACTCTCGTCTGAGTATCGAGATGTTTTTTTCGGCCATTGATCCTACCACAAAAAATGCAGCGGGTACTTTTTCGCGTTTAAGTATATCCAGAATACGGGGCGTATAATCCGGGTCGGGGCCATCATCAAAGGTTAAAACGATCTTCCCCGGGGCATAACCATACCGCCTTATTACATATTTTGTAGGTAATTTAATATAATGCTGATTGGTTATCACGAAATTAACCGTGTCCATATTGACATCAATTTTACCCGTTGTAGGAGTTGTTACCAAATCAAGCACCTCGCCTTCGCCAGCGTAGTCGATCCTGTTATTTAAACCTACTGTTTGTAATCTTTTTATATCGATGCCGGTTTTTCTTAAAGAGTCAATAGCAAGATTTTTCTGAAAAAATGTCCATAAGCGGGGATCTTCAGCACCGAGCCTCCACAAAGCTACGCCACCGGTGTCCCAATCATCGGCCATGCGGATGATGTTAAAATTGGTGGCCGCATCGGTAAAATAAACCGTATGCTCCAGGCTGTCCACGTCGAAATAAGTATAGTGCAAATTGGCCGAAGAAGGGTCGAAAGTAATTTTACTCTGACCTTCCTGCGCAAAACTTACAGCCTGCTGGTAGCTTATCGATTTTCCTGTGCTTTCTTCTGTCCAGTCATATCCACCGCCCGCAACAGTAAGGATCACCTTTTCGCTCGGTATTTTTGAACATACTTTATCCAGTATTTCCTCGGCCCAGCGCTGATTTGAAAGATCGCCGGGGTTAGTACTCTCGCTATGCTGGTCAATAGCCATAATGAACAGGAAGTCATTATAATGCTGCAATTTTACAATATCATACTGATCATCTTCGGGCCAAACATTTGTAGTTACCAGGTAACCCTGCGGATGTAAAATCTCATAAAACTCTTTTTCAAGGGCCAGGTAATTTGGATCATTCCTGTCTTTTATCTCATCCAGCTCAAGATTTATACCCTGAAAATGATATTTTGCCAGCTGCTTGACAGCACTATTTATAAATGTAGTGCGCAGTGGTTTGCTTTTTATTATCCGGTATATATCTTTGGTATCAAAGCCACCATGTACAGCATCATAGTTGATGTAATTGGTTAACGACATTAATACCGGTTTTTTGTACTTTTTGGTAAGATTAATTAACCCTGTATCTACTTTTGCGGTAATGGTATCGGCATTTAGTGTGATGGTAAAACCTTCGCTCACCACCATATCCAGCCTGGCTATATGGTCAGCCAGCGAATAATAGGCCTGAGGTTCCCAGGCCCGATAAAATCCCGCGTTAATACGATCTTTATTGTTTGGATGTTTTAGCTGGTGCTGACGTAAATTGCGCTTCAATACGCCTATTTTTTCAGTATCTATCTTAAAGTCTTTAAACTTGGTCGATCTTTTTAAAAGCTCCAACTCCTCTTTTGATAGTTTTTTGGGTGCAGGATTTAAATTGGGTAAAATAGGATATTGCTTGGAAGTAACTGTTATGGCGGCGCCTACTACTGCGGCGGCCAGTATAATGAGTAAAACACGGCTAAGCCATTTAAAACGAGTCCACCTACCGGGCGTATCAGCTTGAAAAACCTGTTTTTCGGCCATTAAAATTTAATATTCTTGATAAAAATAATTGGTTTGAAACTCTGATAAATGTTATTTATCTATTTTTAGGCGAATCAATATTTGAAAAATCCACGCCACACTTACAATTAGAGCCACAGCCTTTTTTTGCTGTCAGGCTTTTGTATACCAAACGGCCAACATGAAAAACTGCAGCGGCAAAAAGTAATGCTACTATGATCAACTGAATATTCATGTCACAAATTTAATACATTTTCATCTCTATATACGAATATACAACCGTATTAGTATAAGGTTTTACTTTCGCATGAAGGCAACCGTGCCCCCAACCCAGTCAAAATCCTTATTATAGCGTACACCAATCATTTTTCCTCTGCTTAAACGCGCCAGGTTAATGGTCAAAGTGGGTTTACTCTCCCCATCAGGCCAAAGGTAAAGTAAGCGTATCTCAACTTTAACGCCATCATCAGGAGCCTTTAAAACAGGTTCATAATTTACTTTTTGCTGCAATATCCAATTCTCGGGGTCTTTGATATTATTAATGTCCTCTTTTGTTACATCTATAATCACGCCTTGCCCCGCAAATGAAAACAATGGTTTCAACACGTAATGCTCTAAATCGTCCGGAATGTTTTCTATTTGATGCAAAAACCTGGTTTTGGGAACATAGTCGCCACTTAAAAAAGGCATGGTAAACTTACTGACGCGATAAAACCAGTTGGGGTGCGTTATCCATTCTACATCAAAGGCTTTCCTGATATCAACAACCTGTTTAAAAATACCCGGATCGCCGTCTATTTCATCAAATATCAAGCGGTTATATATGCGTTTTATGGGTTTTAGAGAGCCCTCATATTCATAAAATAACTTCCCATCCTTTTCAATTAAATCACTTAGCGAAACCACAGGTATCCCAAGGTATTTTTGTGTAAGGTAAAAATCAACGGCGGTTTTTTGTTCCGGTGCATTTACATCCATCAAAACAACTTCACCGGGCTCATACGGGCCAATAATGGTTTTCTTTAGCAGATCCATATAGCCGGTTTTGTCAAGGTCATTAAAGTAAATATCCCAGCCTGCAGGTAGATCAAAACCCCCTGCGTAACTATCACCCAAATGTACCTGGAAACCATACAAAGAAGGAAAACCCTGTAATTCTATTAGTTTAGGAACAATATTACCTTCATCATCCTTGCAAACGCCAAAGTCTAAAGCAATAAAATGCGGATGATCGTTTTCATTGGCCACACGCCATTTTTCGGGAATAGCTCTCTCGGTAATTTGCTTAAAGTTGGGTTGCAGAATCACATTGATAATATCATCCCCAGCCGATATTAATTTATCACGAAAATCATCTGTCAAAAAAACCGGGGTTTCGGCCACACGAAAAGCAACTGGATTACGCAGCCCGCCTTGCAGCGCTTGTAAAAAATGCTGGTACTTTTCAGGGGTGAAATTATCGTTATAGGCTTTTCTGGCTGATGGATCCATATTAGGAAAATTCTAAAGCTTTCTTTTAGTGTCATTACGAGGAACGAAGCAATTGCGAACTTTACAATCGGTTATGTATAGTATACGATTGCCGCGCTATCGCTTGCAATGAAAATTTGGTTCAAACCTCCTGCAAACTCAAAACTGCCTGATCCAAAAAATTTGGAATGATGGTATTTTGAGTATGCGTTATTTTATCGGGATCTTCCAGGCGTTCCAGCATCTCGTTGTATTTATCAAGGCCATGTTCACTTACTACTTCCTGCTTCTTTTCATCCTTGAGTAAAAGTGATTTTATACCGGCGGCGTCAGCTTCGGGATGAAACTGTGTCGAAATAAAATATTCATTAAAACGGATAGCCATCATTGCCCTTGGCAAATCAACATAGGGGCGTTCCTTTTCAATGGCAAGCATTTGCATACCCAATTCAACAAATCGTTTTTCATTGGGATTAATTACTTGCCAGCTGCGCGAGTCTACAGAGTAGAACGGGTCAGGAAGTCCTTCAAATATCGGGTCGGCCAAACCGGCATTGGTTTGGTGCACAGGCAAAACTCCGAACGAAGCCGAACGACGGGTATTAATATCACCCAGCCTGTATTTGCGGCACATTAGTTGGAAAGAATGACAAACAAAAAACGCATGTTTCTTTTGCGGATGATTGGATAGGTTATGGTCTTCCAGCTTATCTACAAGGTTAAAATATTTCTTTTCCCATTCAGTGCCTTCGGTATCCAAAGGACTACCCGGCCCGCCGCTTGATATGTAAATGTCAAAATCATTGTGGTCAGGTATCTGACATTTCCTGCGCACGTCAAAAATTTCAAAACTTAAATTTAACTGGTGTTTGGCTTTGTACCGGTTCAATATATCCTGGAAACCGCGCATACCTTCGTTGGCTATACCATCGTACAGATCCAATATGGCTACTTTCATTTCTGGTTTATCTGTCATATGCCCCTCTAAATCTTCCCCGGTAAGAAAGACGTTTTAGTTTTTTATGTAAAGCCCTCGTACCGTGGAGGGTTTGGGTGTAACTATATCCCCTTTAAAGTTTGCGAGGTGATATAGTCTACCACGTCGGCAAAGTTATTATTTTGTTGGTAAACTGCTAACTGTCTGTCGGCACCCGTGCCATGTTCCAATATTTTATGTACATATTGCAGATCTTCCCGGCAACCCAAATCATCCACCACGTCATCAACAAAATCCAGCAGCTCCAGTATCAGTGCACGGGTATTCACCTCTAATTCCTTGCCAAAATCTATCATCTTCCCGTCAATTCCATAACGGGCGGCACGCCATTTATTCTCGTTAATAAGCGCCCGGTTATAGGTAATAAACTCCATATTTTGCAGGCGAAGTTTATACAACTTAGCGCAAATAGCCTGGAATAGTGCCACAAAGGTCATAGTTTCATCAATCAGCATAGGGCAGTCACATATCCTGAACTCAATGGTTTCAAAAAATGGATGAACACGGATATCCCACCATATTTTTTTTGCATTATCAATGCAATTGGTTTTTACCAGCAGCTTTACATAATTATCATAATCCTCTATGCTGTTAAAATAGTCGGGTATGCCAGTACGTGGAAATTTATCAAATACCTTGGTCCGAAACGATTTATAGCCGGTATTACGCCCTTCCCAAAATGGCGAATTGGTTGATAATGCATACACATGCGGCAAAAAGTAACGTGCCTGGTTAGCAATGTGAATAGCCATATTACGCGATTGTATACCTACGTGAACATGCAAGCCGAAAATAAGGTTTGATCGTGCGGCTTCCTGCAATTCGTCAACAATTTCAAAATAACGGGGATGATCCGTTATCAGTTGGTGTTGCCAATGCGAGAAAGGATGGGTGCCCGCTGCACCTATGCGCAAACCCAACTCTCCGGCAAGCATAGATACGGTCGACCGTAATTTAGTAACCTCGCTACGGGCCTCGGCAGTGTTGCGGCAAATATGGGTACCTACTTCCACTACGGCCTGGTGCATTTCGGCCTTTACCTGGTCTTCATGTATCTTTTGCGCGCTGTCGACAATTTTTTGCTCATGCGATGTTAATTCCCTGCTTACAGGATCAACAACCATAAATTCTTCTTCAACACCTAAGGTAAACTCGTTCATAATGGTCAGGTTTTATTTATATCTTAAGTCATGCCAAGAACTACTAATTGAAAAACTGGTTAGACTCGAAGTTAGACTTACGAAGTTTTAAAAACTTCGTAAGTCTTTTCCGCCGCAAATTAATCGCGGTTCATTGTGTTTTATAATTAGCCTCGCTAATGAGGGTCTCTACATAACAGAATATTACTTTTTTACTGTTTTTTTGGGCGCCGCAGCTTTTGCCTTTTTAATAATGCCTTCCAACGCTATTCCATGGTCAATTGTGCCTGTTTCGGCATCTTTTTTATCGGCCTTCTTTTCTATTTTCTTTTCATGGGATAATAGTGGTGTTTTAGCTGCCGAAGTCTTCACATATTCGCCCCAGGTTAAATTGTCCTGATCGTCCTTTTGTTTTTTAGCTCTTTCAATTGCGTAATCAGCTGCAGTTTCAACAACCCATTCAAAGTTTTCCTGACCTACGCTGGTAACTTCAGCATCGGGAGCAGGGTTGCAAAAATCAATGGCATAAGGCACCCCGTTGCGTATTGCAAACTCCACCGTATTAAAATCATAGCCTAAATATTTGTTCAGTTTAATCACATAATCCTTAACCGTTTCTAATAGCTTTTTTTCCGCAGGGGCTTTGCCATGTTCGTAGCGCAAATGGTGCGGGTTGCGCGGCTCATATTGCATAATGCGCACATGCTTGCCACCAATGCAATAACAGCGGAAGTAATCATCAAAAATAATTTCCTCTTGCAACATCATTACATATTGTTTGGTTTGGTTGTATTTGTCCCAAAGATCATCCAGGTTGTTGATCTGGTAAACTTCTTTCCAGCCGCCGCCGTCAAAGGGTTTCATATAAGCCGGGAAACCAACATACTTAAATATACCTTCCCAATCTAACGGATACGCCAGGTTACGGAATGATTTTTCACTGGTGTCGTCAGGCAGATCCTTTGATGGCAATATAACCGTTTTGGGTACCGGCACACCTATCTTTACAGCTAACGCATTGTTGAAGAATTTTTCATCGGCGCTCCACCAGAATGGGTTGTTGATCACAGCCGTTCCGCAAATGGCAGCATTTTTAAGGGTGGCGCGATAAAAAGGTACATCCTGCGAAATGCGGTCAATAATCACCGCATAATCCAGTGGCTCTGCCTGCATCACTTTATCAATGCGCACAAATTCAGCCGAAATATTTTTCTCTGCTTTTTGGTTGATGCGATCAACAAAGGCTTGTGGAAATGAATTCTCCTGTCCGAAAAGAATGCCTATTTTTTTCATGGTAGTATATTTAAGTTCTGAACTCTAAATCCTAAAAAAGAAACCCCGGTTTCTAATCACTATTTTATGGTTGATAAATAATGCGGGAACATCTCGCGCCATATTGGCCAGTCGTGACTTGCAAACGGGCGCACATCCAGCCAATGGTTAATGTTTTTTTGTGCCAATATGTTTGATAGCCTGTTATTATCCTCGCGGCAAATATCATGCTCGGCAGTGCCTAAAATAATGTTCATTTGCCAAAGCTCCCATCTATCGCTGCCCGGCAAAAAATCGACCGGGTTATTATAAAAAACATCATCATTATAAAAGCCATCCGTAAATTGTTTGATATCGAATGACCCGCTCATGCTAAATAGGTGTGCTGTCCTGTCGGGATGTTTTAAACCAAAGTTTGCCGCATGGTAACCTCCAAAACTGCATCCCGCGGTAGCTACTTTACTTACGCCGGTTTCGTGCATGGCCCAGGGGGTTAACTCTTCATAGAGCATTTTATCATAAAAGCTATAATTGCGGGCTCTATCAGCCGGAGACACGCCCTTATTGTACCAGGTAAGCCAATCAAAACTATCGGGGCAATATATTTTTACGAAGCCTTCATCAACAAACCATTTCACAGCATCAATCAGTCCTTCGTCCTTATTCTGAAAATAACGGCCCTCTGAGGTGGGAAACAAGATTACCGGGTAACCGCGATCGCCAAAGACCAGCATCTCCACGTCGAGCCCTAAATTGTGCGAATACCATTTATGATATTGTTCGGTCAAAATAATTGTAGTTTTTTCTGATTGTAAGTTAACTGGTTTGGTTTAAAAAGACAACATTATGTCAATTTAATCCGTAAATGCAATTTAAATAAATTGATAGGACTATTTTTGTCCCCTTACATATTTTTGAAGAGATGTACCCGAGCTGGACTGTGAGTGAAATGGATATAACCGAACAAGAAATTACTATTGATTCTGATTCGTTAAAAAGAGGAGTTACCATAACTTTATTAATACCCGGAAATTATGAGCGGTCGGAGCCGCTTAATCTATTGTTACTAAACGACGGGCAGGAAACCGAAAATCTTAAATTAAAAGAAGCACTTGAAAGTCTGTACAAAGCAGGCCGTATAAAACCGGTGTTGGTTGCAGCCATACACGCAACTGAAAACCGCTTGCAGGAGTATGGCGCTGCTGATAAGCCTGATTTTAAACTGCGTGGCTCAAAGGCAGCAGCTTATACTCAATTTATTACCGCTGAATTATTACCGGCCATAAAAAAGGAAACCGGAATTGAGGATTTTGATGTTACGGCTTTCGCCGGATTTTCTTTAGGGGGGCTTTCAGCAATGGATATTGCCTGGAATAATTCGCAGCTTTTTGATAAGGTGGGGGTTTTCTCCGGCTCTTTTTGGTGGAGAAGTAAGGAACTGGGAAAAGGCTATACGGATAATGATCGCATTATGCATAGTATTATTAGGGACACTAATCATAAGCCAGGGCTAAAATTTTGGTTGCAAACCGGCACAAAGGATGAAACTGCCGACCGGAATAAGAATGGTATTATTGATTCTATTGATGATACGGTCGATTTGATAAAAGAACTTGAAAACAAAGGCTACAGTCGCCCGGCTGATATTCAATACTTTGAAATGTTTGGCGGTACGCACGATGTAGCCACCTGGGCGGAGGCTATGCCAAAGTTTTTGGGATGGGCGTTTGGGAGGTAGTCATTAGTCATTAGTCACTAGTCAATAGTCATTAGGGCCCCGCTTCGCAATGACTAATGACCAATAATGGGTTCAGTGTAACGTCATCATGGTTTCATGCGTCCAACATGTGCAATCTTAAGATGGAACCATGAAAAAAATTAACCTATCAGCACTTTTAATTTTATTAACCGCAATGGTCTTTTCGATTACTGCATCCGCTCAAAGTCAGGGAGGTTATGCCTATAAAACCAGCGACCAGAAGTTATACGACACCATCATACATATGGATAGTGTCTATTTTAACGCCTACAATACTTGCGACATGGATAAGCAAGCGGCTATTTACGCGGATAGTATAGAGTTTTACCATGATAAAGGCGGTCTGATGACCTCAAAGAAAGACATTCTGGATGCTATCAAAAAAAATATTTGCGGCAAGGTTACCCGTGTGCTGGTGAAGGGAAGCGTAGAAGTGTACCCCATAGCCGGATTCGGAGCTGTGGAAATTGGCCTTCACCAGTTCATCAACCATGCCGAAAGCGAAATACCATCCAAAGCTGATAAATTTATTGTGATCTGGCGGCTGAGGAATAATAAATGGCAGATAACGCGGGTGGTTAGCTTGCATTGATGGCTCATTAGGCAATCCCTTTAATAAATATGTCATCCGAGCGACCCGTCATTGCAATGACGCGAGGGCAAAGGCCAACGCTCACACTTCGACGAACAGACGCGCCCGGGATAGCAGTGATACCGGCCTCGTGGTTAATGCCTGTGCAATATGAGCACATAGCCCGCCCGGGCGCCATAACAACACACCCTTGCACCACTCTCCATAGGGGAAATTGCATTATTTCGCTGCTTTGCGCTTCGCAAATCCGCCGATCCCAATTGCTAATCCTGCATCATTATTACGCTAATACGACGTAACTACTTTAATATCCCATATATTAAGCTTACCTTTGCGCCAAATTTAGGAGCCGCATTTATATGCAAAAAATAAGAAATATAGCGATCATCGC
>JAQBOK010000318.1 GCA_028288085.1 Mucilaginibacter sp. | reverse complement strand
TGATTTCACCGATTGATTCGGTATTCATCGATTTCGTAATTATTTATTCATCTGCACATCTGTAATCTGTACATCAGCATACTTCTATAACTCTTTCACAGCTTGCTTAAATTGCCTGCCGCGGTCTTCATAATTTTTAAACAAGTCGAAACTTGCGCAAGCAGGTGACAGCAATACGGTATCGCCCTTTTTAGCCAGGTGATAAGCTACCTGGGCAGCTTCCTGGGCAGAGAAGGTATTGACTATTATCTCCACATCATCTTCAAAGGCATCGTGTATCCTGCGATTGTCTTTACCCAAACACACTATGGCTTTAACTTTATGCTTTACAAGATCCTTCAACATATTGTAGTCGTTACCCTTATCCACACCACCAAGTATCAGCACTACATCACTGCTCATACTTTCTAAAGCATACCAGGTAGAATTAACATTAGTAGCCTTTGAATCATTAATAAAACTGATACCAGATATCTTGGCGACAAACTCCAGCCTGTGCTCAATATTGCGGAAACTTCCCATACTCTCTCTTATGGTCTCGTTCCGTAGTTCGAGTACTTTGGCAACTATACCCGAAGCCATTGAGTTGTAAAGATTGTGCTTACCCTGAAGGGCCAGATCGTTGATCGACATTTTAAAATGTTCTTTTAGTGTATTTATGACAATATTGTCCTCGTCGAGATATGCTCCCGGTATAGTTTTTTTTTTAATGCTGAATTGTAATTGCTGTGCCTCAAACATTCTTCCCTCCATCCCTTTTATCGTCTCGGGGTCATCAGCACAATAAATAAAATAATCGTTAGCTGTTTGATTTTGCGTAATGCGAAATTTTGATGCCGCATAGTTTTCCAGTTTGTAATCGTACCTGTCCAAATGATCGGGGGTTATATTTAGCAATACCCCTATATCCGCTTTGAATTGGTACATATCATCTAGCATAAAGCTGCTTAACTCCAACACATAGTGATCAAACTTTTCTGTAGCCACCTGGTAAGCAAAGCTCTTACCTATGTTACCTGCCAAACCCACATTTAAACCCGCGTTTTTCAGGATATGATAGGTTAAACTGCTTGTAGTTGTTTTTCCGTTAGATCCTGTGATACCAATGATCTTTGCATCGGTATACCTTCCAGCAAACTCTATCTCGGATATAACAGGAATACGCTGCTCCTTCAATTTCTTAACAATAGGCGCCTTATCTGGAATACCAGGACTTTTGATTACTTCAACTGCTTTTAATATCTCCGCCTCGGTATGCTGATTTTCTTCAAAGCGGATATTCCATTCCTGGAGTTGCCTTTTATAATGATCTGCAATGGCACCAAAATCCGAAACAAAAACCTCATAGCCCTGCTGTTGCGCAAGGTATGCCGCACCCACGCCGCTTTCTGCAGCGCCAAGGATCACGATTTGGTTTTTATTTGTCATTTTGTTTATTGTTCGAGCTATTGTTCTTTATGATTTTATTTTTCTATTTACTGCTCTACCTATCTTAACTTCAATGTTATTACCGTAAGGATTGCCAGCAGGATACCAATGATCCAAAAACGTGTTACAATTTTCGCTTCGTGGAAACCCTTTTTTTGATAATGATGATGCAGTGGCGCCATTAAAAATACCCGTCGCCCTTCTCCAAACCGCCTTTTAGTAAACTTAAACCAGGATACCTGTACAATTACCGACAGGCTCTCCAGCAGAAATATTCCGCACAGCAGGGGCACCATTAATTCCTTGCGTATCATAATTGCAAAAACAGCGATGATACCGCCTATTGCCAAACTTCCCGTATCGCCCATAAAAACCTGGGCAGGGAATGAATTGTACCACAAAAAGCCCACACAGGCACCTACAAACGCCCCGGCAAAAACCACCAACTCTCCCGAATTGGGTATGTACATAATATTTAAATAATCAGCAATCACGGTATTACCCGATACGTAAGCCAGTATTGCCAATGTAACCCCTATAATAGCCGACGTACCTGTAGCCAATCCATCAATACCGTCCGTGATATTAGCTCCGTTTGATACTGCCGTTATAATCACGATAACGAAGAACATAAAAACAAGCAGATCATATCGCTCGTAACCCTTTCCCAAAAACTTGAGCACTTTGCCGTAATCAAATTCATTGTTCTTATAAAAAGGCATCGTAGTTTTTGTCGACCTGATATCCTGCGTATAAACCGGCTTATTGCCCTTCATATGATAGTCAACCGGCAGATCATATTTAACCGGCGGCTTCACTTCTTGCCTGATGATGATATCCGGATTGCTATACATTGTAAAGCCGATTATGAGCGCCAGGCCAACCTGTCCAATGATCTTAAATCTTCCGGCTAAGCCTTCCTTATTCTTTCTGAAAACTTTTATATAGTCATCCAAAAAACCAATAGCGCCAAGCCATACGGTAGTGATCAGCATCATGATCACATAAATATTATCAAGCTTTGCAAACAAAAGGGTAGGGATCAAAATGCCTAGGATGATAATGATACCACCCATTGTAGGTGTGCCCGCTTTTTGCATCTGACCTTCCAAACCTAAATTTCTGACAGTTTCGCCCACCTGTTTAAAGCGCAAATAGTCTATCAGCCTGCGTCCATAAACTGTAGTAACAATTAACGAAGTGATAACTGCCATAGCCATACGGAAAGTGATGTACTGAAACACCCCCGCCCCGGGAATACTATAGTTTTTTTCCAAATAGCTAAATAGATAGTACAGCATCTTCTTCTCTTTTTAAACGCAGTTTAAATAAGTAGTTTAAAAATCTCCATTAACTCTTCCATATCGTCAAAGTGAGTTCTTACTCCCTTTATTTCCTGGTATTTTTCATGCCCTTTACCGGCTACTACTACAATATCTCCGGGTTGCGCTAAGTTGCAGGCGGTTTTAATAGCCTCTCTCCTGTCCACAATGCTCATAGTATGTCTCTTAAAAGCCGGATCAACACCTTCTTCCATGTCTTTTATGATTTGGCCCGGGTCTTCTGAGCGGGGATTGTCTGAAGTAAATATTACCTTATCGCTCCACTCGCAAGCTACTTTTGCCATTATGGGGCGTTTGGTTTTATCCCTGTCGCCACCACAGCCAAGTACTGTAATTACTTTTTCTTTGCCCTTGCGCACATCATGCACAGTGCTCAATATATTTTGTACCGCATCCGGCGAATGGGCGTAGTCAACTATACCTATAATGCCGTTAGGTGCAATTACATATTCAAACCGTCCCCGTGCGCCAGTCAATTTGCTTAAACTGGTTAGCACTTTAGCTTTATCCTGTTCCAGCAGCATAGCCGTTGCGTATACAGCCATCAAGTTATAAGCGTTGAAAGTACCTACCAGCTTAAACCAAACTTCTTCGTTATCAATATTCAGCAGCAGGCCGCTAAACTGGTTCTCTACAACCTTAGCTTTGTAATCGGCCATATTTTTTAAGCCGTAACTTTTTTTATGTGCCGGTGTGTTTTGAAGCATCACCATACCATTCTTATCATCGATATTGGTTAAAGCAAAGGCGTTTTTTGGCAATCCATCAAAAAATGTCTTTTTGGCTTTCAGGTAACTATCAAAAGTTTTATGATAATCGAGGTGGTCATGACTAAGATTAGAAAATATACCACCTGTAAAGTTCAGATCACCAATGCGGTGCTGTACAATGGCATGCGAACTCACTTCCATAAAGCAATAATCACAACCTTTCGCCACCATCTCTTCAAGCAGCATATTCAATACCACAGGATCCGGTGTGGTATGTGTAGCAGCTACCACTTCGCCATTTATCTGGTTCTCAACTGTAGAAATTAACCCGCATTTATAGCCCAGGTCGCGAAATAACTTATAAAGTAAAGTGGCAATAGTAGTTTTACCATTAGTGCCGGTTACACCTACCAGTTTTAATTTTGCCGATGGGTTATCATAAAAATTGGCAGCAACGGTGCCCAACGCTATAGACGTATTGGCTACCATAAGAAAGTCCACCTCGCCGGTTACATGCGCGGGCAGATCCTCACAAATTACCGCTACGGCGCCCATGCTAACAGCCTGATCAATATAATCGTGGCCATCAACCTGTGTTCCTCTTACCGCTACAAATAGTGATCCGGGTATCACCTTGCGCGAATCGAATACGATGGCGCTGATTTCCATATCGGCACTGCCCTGAAGTTCAGTAAATGCCAATCCCTCCAATATGTCGCTTAAATACCTCATTGCAGTTCTATTGTTATTTTTGATCCTTTTGGTATAATACTACCGCCAGTAACCGATTGTTTTATTACCACCCCACTTCCATGCACTGCAACCTTGTAGCCTGCATTACCTAACATATAAACCGCATCGCTAAGGCCCATACCAGTTACCGAAGGCACCGAACCTTTTTGATATTTAATTTCTTCAAATGCAAGGCCGTTGCTGGTATCAACTCCATTACCAACAGCATTATTGGAAGCATACAATGGCTTAATGTTTAGCTTGCTATATACTTCCTGTACCGCCTTGCGATTACCCGTTTTAATTTTTGGCAATTGTGTATTACCCACAAACCGCAATGGTGCATTCTGATTCATTTCCAGGTCGCTTGAGTACACCCTGTCGGCTATTGCCCTGAATACCGGTCCTGCAACCCAGGCTGCAAGGTGCGATCCTATTGTAGGATCATGTATCACCACGATCATCGAATATTTAGGTTTTTCTGCTGGAAAATAGCCACAGAAACTTGCCTGGTGAGAATTTTTAGCACCATACCCAAACTTTCCGTTTGCGATCTGCGCCGTTCCCGTTTTGCCCGCAACGTTATACAGTTTGTTTTTGATCACCAATTTCCCTGTACCTTCCTGTACCACACCTTCCAGCATACCCCTTACCTTAGCAAGCGTTTCATCAGAACAAACCTTAGGGTTGATTTCCCTGGCCTGGAAACGTTCGATGGTATTACCCAATCTGCGTATCTCGCTAACAAAAATTGGCGCTATCATTCTGCCATTGTTCGCCACCGAATTATAGAAGGTTAACATCTGCAAGGGTGTCAGCTTTAACTCATAACCATAAGCCATTTGATAAAGCGACTGTATCTTGTTCCAATCCTTCGAGTTGGTGTTTTTTATGCGCGGAGCACCTTCACCCGGTATCTGCAACACATCCCTTTCGTTCAGGTGATAGCTGTATATTTTATCAATAAACTCCTGCGGATCATTATGGTAATGCGCATAAACAAACTTAGCCGCAGCCACGTTAGATGATTCTTCAAAAGCTCTTTTGGCGCTTATGATAGTACCCGGATCTTCTGCATCTTTTATTTTTAAGGCAACCTTTCCGTTACGTGGGTTTATAACATCATACCGGCCATTTTCTGCATTGATCAATGAACTGGTATCGATCTTATGCTGATCCAGAAGACTCATATATGACGCCAGTTTAAAAGTAGAACCCGGCTCGGCCGACTCACTAATAGCATAGTTCATACGCTCCTCGTAATCTCCGGTTTTAGTATGGCTAAAATTCGCTATCGCTTTGACCTGCCCTGTAGCTACTTCCATTAATACCACACAGCCATGGTCAGCACCACTTTTGATCAACTGTTCTTTCAAAGCAGACTGCGCTACATCCTGGAAGTTCACATCAATAGTAGATATGATATCAGCACCTTCTTTAGGCTCTATCTCTTCATCGTTATTTACAGGCATCCAGGTACCTCCTGCCATGCGCTGCATTAAGCGTTTACCATTTTCACCGTTGATATAATCAGAGTAAGCTCCTTCTAAACCAACCGCAACCGACTTGCCGTTTGCATCCTTTTCGTTTTTGTAGCCTATAGTTCGTGCAGCAAGGGAATGATAAGGCAGCACACGCTTATTTTGTTCGATAACGATGAGCCCGCCTTTATATTTACCCATATTGAATATCGGAAACTTGCGCACCTGCTTTAGCTGCTGAAAACTTACCTTACGCTGTATCAGCTGATAACGGTCGCTATCATTGCGGGCATCACGCAACATCCTTACATATTCGCGTGGTGTTTTATCATTAAAAAATCCCGACAGTCTGCGCGCCAATGAATCTACTTTCTCTTGAAAAATCTTTTCGTCTGCTATTCCACCGGCAAGCATATCCATATGCAACTCATATTCAGGAACAGAAGTGGCCAGCAAACTGCCATCAACAGCGAAAATATTGCCGCGTGCAGCTTCAATATTCATATATTGAGTAGAAAGACTGCTCGACATCGCCTTCCATTTTTTGCCCTGTACAAATTGCACACGACAAAGCTGTACGATTACAGCACCAGCAAAAAGCAGGATAAGCCCAAAAGCAAGGTAAACCCTCAGGAGTATATTGGTTCTAATGCTCATCTTTCACCTCCTGTGCTTTGAGCCTTTGTGGTGGCTCTATCGATTCTTTAATACCAAGAGTATCAACACGTTTAGCGACCTCTGAAAGTGTGCTTTTATAAGCCAGATCAGCCTTTACGGTTTTATAGTCAGAGGTTAGTTCTTTTACTTCTTTACCTATTTTATCAATATCACGTACAGTCTTTTCGGCCAGGTGCATATTGCCGATGTAGATCATTCCTAAAAAAGCAATAAACAGAACGAAGGGCAAGGCATTAGTTGCCCTTTCGGCATTAAAGTTTTTAGTAAATGATTGCCACAGCGCGTTTTCGGAAATTTCCTTTGCAGGCTTTTCCTCAACTATAAGCTCTCTTTCAGCTTCTTCATCCTGAATTTCTGTACGTAAACGATTGGTCATTTTTTTACAGCTATTCTTAATTTAGCGCTCCGTGCCCTATTATTATCTTTTATCTCATCTTCTGAAGCAGTTATAGCTCCGCGACTTATCTGCTCGAATGGTTTTTGATCATTACCATAAAAATCCTTCTCTACCTCACCGCTAAATTTGCCTTTGGCGATAAAGTTTTTTACCAGACGATCTTCTAATGAATGGTAAGACATTACCACCAGCCGTCCACCGGAAACAA
>JAQBOK010000275.1 GCA_028288085.1 Mucilaginibacter sp. | reverse complement strand
AAACCAGCAATTTCACCGGCTTCTTTAGTTGCCTGGCGTTGTGCATCGTTAAAATATGCCGGAACGGTAATAACCGCTTCGGTAACTTCAGTACCTAAAAAATCTTCAGCTGTTTTCTTCATTTTCTGAAGTATCATAGCCGAAATTTCCTGCGGTGTATATTTACGGTCGTCAATTTCAACACGCGGTGTATTATTATCGCCCTTTACAATTTTGTAAGGCACACGCGTCGCTTCCTTGCTAACCTCGCTAAACTGGTTGCCCATAAAGCGCTTAATAGAATAAATAGTTTTTGTTGGGTTGGTAATAGCCTGGCGTTTAGCAGGATCACCTACCTTACGCTCGCCGTTGTCAACAAACGCTACAACAGACGGCGTAGTACGTTTACCCTCGCTGTTGGAGATAACTACAGGTTCATTACCTTCCATTACCGCAACGCAAGAGTTCGTTGTTCCTAAGTCGATTCCAATTATTTTAGACATATATGATTGATTTTTCCTTTTATTAATTTTAATTACCAATGCTATAATAACAAGGGTTATGCCAATATCAATTTGGCAGAAAAATGAAGTTTAAGACACTAAGATTACATATTATTACGTCAGAAAAGCCTGTAAGGACAGTGACAGGTTGGCAGAAAGTGACCGTTTTGAAACGTCATGGCGCGAAGTAAATACTCCCGCTGCATACCCGCGCCAGGTTGGGGTGGCCATAGTAAAATTTCAATCACACACAACCCTTTTCAACAAACTATCGTAGCTTTGATTATAACACCATTAATAAGTAAAAACAACCCGCCATGATCAAAAAATATTATCGCTCCGCTTTTTTAATTTTCAGCTTATCGCTCCTGGTAACCCTGTCTGGCTTTGTGCAGCAAAAACTGCTGGCCAAGGGCGATGCAGCGCCCGTATTTAGCGCCAAGGCCAGCCTGGCCGGCAACGCAATCAATTTTTCATTAAAAACCGCCCTTGCTAAAGGTCCCGTTGTGGTCTATTTCTATCCTTCTGCCTATACCGGCGGCTGTGATGCCGAGGCCCATGCATTTGCCGAACTCAAGGATAAATATACAGCGGCCGGAGCTACCATTATCGGTGTATCTGCCGACGATATTACGCGGCTGAATAAATTTTCTTCCGATCCGGCTTACTGTGCAGGCAAGTTCCCTGTAGCTTCAGACGCCGACGGCAAAATTGCAGCATCATACGGCCTGACCATGGCAGCCGGAAGGACCGGAATTAAAGATGCACTAGGCCAGGACCTTACACACGGCTTCATCCCGCGAACCACCTTTGTCATCAGCAAAGCAGGTAAAGTTGTAGCCATCCTTTCATCCGATGCCGATCATATTTCGCCTACCCAACATGTTGAAAAGTCGCTGGAGATTGTAAAAGCGCTATAATTTAATTAACCATATCATTTCGAACGTAGAGAGAACTATTCTTTTGAGCTCGGCGAAAAAATCTTAAACGCCTTGCATGGCGAATGTGCATGTTGTATAAGATTACTCTACGCTGCGCTCATTCGAAATGACATGGTGGTTTATCTGGGCGTTTCCCGCTTACCAGCGGGCCGCGCTGTACGTTCATACGGCACAGGCCTTAGGCGCCGCCTGCACTGAGGCCCTCGAAGTGGGCCGGTATCCACTTCCATCACTAACGCAAATCGCGTAAGGTGTCACCCTGAGGCACTCGAAGGGTGAGCGGTGGCCTGCCCACTATGCTTCGAGAGCCTCAGCATGACAGCGCTCTTTTTACCATCTGTACAGATCAAAGTCTAAAAACGTACAAGAGTATTCTAATCGTTCCCGGCTGTTTTTTCTATCATCGCCCTTATCCTGCTCTCGGCTTCGGCTTTGGTGATGCCGTTATAATAGTCGTGGACAAAAGGGTGGTCGAAATCATCGTGTGGTACAATTTCCGGCCGTTGGGTACCTGTCCGTGTAAAAACAGTGGTCGGAATGCTATCATCAAATTCATAGTCCGGCAAATCATTAGATAACCAGCCGAAATATTTGGTTTCGTGATTTTCGTTATCGAAGTTTTCTTTATAATCCTGGTAACTCTTCTCACTTAGCGACACCCATAAACCGTATTCCATGTCTTCACAATGGTCGGTCACTTTTTGTGTCAATGTGCATCGTATAAATTTGTCTGTATGATCAGGATAGGTGATGGTGCAAAAATCGGTGTCGAGTTCGCCTAATTGTTCTTTTTCGTCATCCGATAAATGATCATAGCTATCCGGAGCAATGAAACTTAAAGCAGGCCATTCCTCATGTTGCTTTCCGCAGCATCTGCATATATATTTGACGGGTTCGGGCATTGCGGGTTAAATATAACGGGTTTAGCGCTCTGCTGCAAATTTTCCCGTCTTCGTTGTCGTTGTCGCCAACGAACCGCAAGGGCTCTAGATAACGGAATAAACAAAATCACGGTACTTGTTGGTGACAATAGCAATGAGGGCACAAACGGGTGGAGTCGGAAATTAATCTTAGTTATTAGTTTATATTAGTATTTTTGAATATAACCATATCACATGGAAGAAAATACTAGTCCAGTTGCTCCACGAACAGTATTTAATATTTCAAAAATAGCTGAATATACGACATATGTTATTGCTGTAGGATTGATCTATTCAATAGCTAAAATGTATTTTTATTATATACTATTACTACACGTTCCGATTTTCCAATACGTTGATACTACAGAATTGATATTATCATTTCCAACGGTTATTTTTTTGATCCTATATGCTGGCCCTCTATTTGTCGCAAACTATATTGGAAAAAGTAGAAATTTTAATAAAGAGGAAAAATTATTTTTTATACCATTATTGTATGCCTTTATTGTCTTCCTATTTATTGTTGGCAAGAATAATGACCCAGTTGTGCAACAGTTTTGGTTACTGCCAATTAAGTACTGGAAATATGGATACTCCCATTTTTACTTTATTTATATGTGATGTTTAAGGGTGCACACAGAGGTGATTCATTTTTCAAAAACAACATTTTTATTGGAATTTTAGTTTTTGCTCTCTGGTACGGCATTTTTGAATCTTTCGCAAACTACGCTGTTTTAAATGATAACGTAAAGCATATAAATTTTATCATGAGTCTTAGAAATGGTGAAAAAATTAAGACCAACAACAATCTTATTTATGCAGGCAGAACCAAAAACTATTGGTTTTTATATAATAGAAAAACACATTTCGTAAGGGCGTTAAAAAATGACAATGTCTCTATTATAGATTTTGATGAGATTTTAAAATGAAGCGGTTCAATCCTTATATTTATTTTCCGCTTTTGAAACTTTCTAAATATTTGGGCACGTTCTCTAAAGAAGCGAAATCTTTCATAATTGATGCTTCCAATTTATTTTTTAGCTCATCAAATCTATTAAAGCTTTCTATTCCAAATTGATGAAATACTTCGTCAGAGGTGTATATGCTAACTTTAGCGTTAACACTACTCAATGAAAAATAATTAATGAATTCCATTAAATTATTTGCCGTTTCCATGGAGTACCATATTCTAAGATTTGCTGCATCTTGGACTGAGCCCCCAAATAAATAAAAATCCTTCGCGGAAGAATAGATTATGTTGTATTTGGTAGAATCAGAGTTAAGGATATTGCCATTCGATACATATAATGACTTATTCAAAATATCGTAAGCTTCAAGCCTTTTGTCAATTATTTTTTTATAATAATCTCTTTTGTAGTCTATTCTGTTAAAAAAATAGTCAGAAGCCTTTGTTAATGCGGCTGCTAAAACTGAGCTTGTAATGATGGCAGTGATTATAGTTGTAAGATCATTATTAACCTGGGGATTAGGTGTTGCCATCTCAATTTATTGAATATATCAAATATAATTAAAAAGATTGGCTGAAGAGGGAGATCGCTATGGCCATACAACGGAAAGC
>JAQBOK010000287.1 GCA_028288085.1 Mucilaginibacter sp. | reverse complement strand
AACCTGTAATGCTGGATAACAGCCCCTGCGGCATCCAGTATTTGTATAGAATCCAGCCTTAATCTAAAATTATATTTTGCCGCCGTTCCAAAATAACTTTTATAGAATTTAATGGTTTTTTCAACTTCCATTACTTTCGTAGAATAATTATAGGCATATACTTTTATATCCTTTAACCCATAAACATTATTTGCAGCCCCACCAATGTTTATATCCTTACGTAAAGTATCATCCTTTTCAAAAAGCACGTATCCATTTTTAAAATTGATTTGGTTAAGTGGCTTTTCTGCAACACCAGTTGAACTACTGGTAGTTGTACCTGGGTTATCTGAGACGGTATAGGGATTCGGTGGATCGCCGCCAGCATTATTAATTTGGTCAGTAAGGGCTTCCATTTGTGAATTGCCACTTGGATATATTAGGTAATCATCCCCATAAGTGAATGAAATGGTATCGCGCCTGTTTTGCGAGATCATATAATCCATCATCCATGATGTTGTGGCAGGCGTAGCTACATTTCCCGCACCCCCGGTATAGGTGGTTTCGATGGCCGGGAATCCAAATTTGTAATTATTACCCTGCTCATCGGTTACATTAAAATATCCAAGAGAATGGTCCGGGTAGGTGATCTTGACGGCAGCATAGGGCAGTAACACCGGCGTATAATTATTGGTCCCATCCAGGAAAAACTTGCCGCTATGGCCCGAAAAATCATATGAAAATATATCGGGCCTGCCATCAAGTTTCCCTCTTGATACGTCATCCAGGTATTGCATATCCATAGTTACCCCCGTGTTAAACGGCCCCGTTCCCCTGAACCCACCATTCAGGTAACCGTAAGTATCATCATCTGCTCGGCCTAAAATCCTCCTGCTGATAGCTCCGCCACCGGGAATTGACCATCCCAAACCCACCCAACTGGCCACATCGGTCAGTTTTATACCAGATGCGTGATAAGAAAGGGTAATGGGCACTTTTAGGCCACCGGCTTCCACAGTATATAGCGGAATAGAGATATCAGGCAGCCCTGTAAAAAGGTTTACCTGGTAGTCGCCATATTTGGCAAATGAAGCCACATTGGGCGATTTTGGATAAACAGAAGGAGCAAAGTATTGAGCATCGGAGCCCTGCGCTTTTACTAAATTTACAGAAAAGCAAAGACCAATTGCCAGATACAAAAGGATAGGTAGTTTAAATCTCATAATGTTTAATGGAAATGCAGGGCATAAAAAGTTAGGATAACAGGTTTATTAAAGAGCGGGCTGTTGTATTCTGAAATTTTTCAATTACTCAGGTTTGGAGAGAAAGGTTGTCGTGCATTTTCTTGTGATTAGGTCTAAGCGTTTATTACATATTAAAGGTGTTGTAATGCTAAGTAATTGTTTTCAACTTTACTCCTGTGTTCTCACGGTATTTTCAATTAATTGATGGTTAACAGAAGGCACGCACTTTCCGCTATATTCATTAAAAAAAAACGTTTTTTTTATTATTAAGCTGCTGATTGTCTGCTATCTCGAATCCCGTTTCTTGAAATATTGAGAGAGAAGCCAAATATGAGATCCGTCTTTTTCATTTTCTTTAAAGTGATGCGATAATATTTATTGCGCTCAACTTTAAATATTGCTCAATGCGCAATGGTGATTGTTGCATATTTTCATTGGGACATGTCCGGCCTTGGCTGAATTTAACTAATGCTAAGTGCCTTCCTCAAAAATATGAGAGGAGGCGGTTTGTTTTCATAAGTGTAGCCTCGGAGCGCTGTGCAAGCTAACCTAATAGAGTACTTTCATAGACAAAAAGACCCCTATGAAAGGACGCTTGTCAGTAAAGACGATGAAGTAGGGCTTTAACAAAATGAAGTTAAAAAGCAGCATTCGGCGTTTTATGGCCACATTTTTGATCGTACCCATGGGGAAGTACCCATAACATGCATAGAAGACCCTATTATTCTAAAAACATAGTACTTTTGCCCCAATGTCAATTCCGGACCAACTGCTGCCATATCAAAACAAGTCGCTTGCCGACATGCCGGGAGAGATATGGAAAGATGTTCCTGGCTTCGAGGGGTCATACCAGGCTTCCACGATGGGAAGGATAAAGTCTCTGGACCGGTTTATTCCGCACCCCAGACTATACAGACAGTTTGTCAAAGGGCAGATACGGAGTCAATCCATCGCCAAGAACGGAAATCTCAAAACCGGGGAACCTTCGATTGACCTGCGGGTCACCTTTACTGTGGAAAATACGGGCTATTATTTCAATACCCGCAGGATCATCTACCAGACATTTATCGACCCGCATCTGGATTACAAGCACGATGGTCTGTATGTAATAAATATAGACGGCTATGGCTATAATAACCGGCCTGAAAACTTGCGTTTAGTCACCAAAAGTGAAAAGCAATTACGGGCCTTCGAGAGAGGCCGGGTGCTGCCGTTCCTTGAAACCGAAGACCGCACTAATTGGAGGAAAAATTATTCCACAAGCAAACCGATTGCGCAATATGACATGGAAGGGAACCTGATTAAACAATATCCCAGTGTTAAAGAAGCGGCAAGACAAATGCACCTGGATGATAAAGCTATCATCCAGGTGGCAAAGGGAATGTATAAACAATGGAACGGCTTCGTCTGGAAGTATGTCACTGAATGATTATTATCATTAACTGCTATAGCTGTTTTAGTGACAGGAGGATAATATGTCCCCGCTGATAATAGCGCATACGATAGGCGTTACAAATAGAAAAGGATTCCAAACAGACTCATGTTAGTTTGTCCCATCGTTGAAGGTGCGTTCCGCTGAATAGATATAAAAAGTATTACCAGCCCCATTTTTTTGTTTCAGGTACACAGACTCGAAAATACCGCCAACTATCATATTGTATTCGTCCAGCCCGTTTTCTATCATCGTTTCAGTCATGTTGTTCAGGAGGTCGTCGCCATCATATATTTCCCGGGCACTGACAATAGCGTTTCCTAAGAGCGTTCCTTCATTGTCGATATTTGCAAGTGTGATCCAAAAACATTCGTACTTGTCTTTAGAGAACGAGTTGATGCCGAGTGCGAGATACAACAATTGCGCCTGTTCTTCATTTTTCAACTTGCGCACCAATGTGGGTAGGAACCGACTGATAGAGACCGTGTATTTTGTGACCTGAATCCAGATATAAATATTGATGTGCTGCGCCGCATCATTATGGGTCAGCTGATCTTCTATCTCATCGCTCAAAGCTTCCCGGGTTGCGATCTGATATCCCCGCTCTTTGTATAAGACAAAGGCTTGCTGGTTTTTAGTAATCATTTTGATATCCATTTCTTCGCGGGTACATTTCATAAGTTTAATAAATGCTGTAGCGAAAGTGTCAATGGGCGCTGCCTGGACCCTCTTCTTGTTTTGAGTCATATTGATGTGGTTTGATAGTTTTTTAAAGTTTTGGTGAATACATATTACAGGTTTAAACTTGAAAACAACAGGCCGGCTGGTCAGGGACAGCCGGTTTGCTGAGATGATGTCAGACGGACAAGCCCTTTTCGGTCTGCTCGTAAAAATGTACGACCGCCGGCTGATGCGCATACATTGCTGTCATCGGATCGATATCAGCCAATGAAGGGATACTGATCCTTATCCGGGTCATTTTCGGTTCGGACGTTAAAGAGCATACACTCGACATCAAGGAAGGATTTACCATCGGTGTCTTTGCGCTCCTGGTAGTGGGTAAATGATAATTGCATGTGTTATTGTTTAAATGTATATAAAAGTGTTTAATAGATTGGAGCGAGATTCCGGTACAGACGATCGTGGATCGGCAATAGGGTATCGTGCTGTAAGTCAGGCGGATAATTTTCAACAGAATGAAAAAAATCCAATGTTTTCAGCAGGTAAAAAAGGCGATAAAATTATGGCCGGGGTAGGTACTCGCCCAAAAAAAGGCAAGGGATAGGCAATGAAGACCCCTTAACACACAAATACGCAGGTAAAAATTTTGGGTAAAAAAAATAAAAATGGCCCAGTTATATAAGACACTCACTAAGTTCCGACCATGACGCATGACTAATAAATAGTAATGGTGTTTTAAAAACTCTTAAAATACCAGCGATTTTATTAAAAGACTTGATGCACAGCCTATAACCAAATAGTTACCAACGGTGGTGCTTTAGCCACGACTGGAGTATAAATAGTAATATCTTTAACGCATGAAAAAAGGGCTTTTAGTCACGTCGGTATTTATCAATTTAGTGTTTTTAGCGCTTGTGATAAGGCACTGTGCCATCAAAAGGCATGCCCTATTGGTTGCATAGGGATGAGGTATTAAAAAGCCTTCTGGTTGATAGCAACTCTTTCGTTTTTGCTGGCGATAGTCATATACAAGAGT
Source organism: Mucilaginibacter sp. (assembly GCA_028288085.1). Lineage (GTDB taxonomy): Bacteria > Bacteroidota > Bacteroidia > Sphingobacteriales > Sphingobacteriaceae > Mucilaginibacter. The sequence goes on along the minus strand of JAQBOK010000287.1, from coordinate 4,351 downwards.
TTGAACTTGCCGAGATTTTTCACTCAATAAAAATGAAAAATCGTGGCATTTGTTATGATACATCTTTGGGATTATTGAACAGAGTTGATGAACTAACTAAGGGTCAACCGGCTAAAGTTTTTATAGAAATTGGCGTAAATGATTTAGCGCAAAACAAGCCAGTTGATACCGTAGTTAAAAATTTAGCCAACATTGTAAATAATATTGCAACCAAAAGCCCAAATAGCAAGATTTATCTTCAAAGCGTACTTCCTAATAAGCTAACGCTCGAAAAGATACTACTTTTAAACAAAAGAATTAAAGAACTGGCAACAACCCGTAACATCATGTATATTGATCTACAAACCTCGTTTTTAGACAAGGGCCTAAAAAAGAAATATGACTCAGGCGATGGTGTGTATTTGAATAGCGCCGGCTATTTCAAGTGGAGGGATATTTTACTGCCCTACGTTAATAATTAATATCCCAGATCAAATAAAAGATTCAAAACATCAAATAATCGTTAGAGGCGGCTGAACTTGGTAATATAAAGCAAGTTCAGATAAAACCAAAGGTAAGAATAAAAAAAAAAGGTCTATTGATCGACGAGAAATACTATCTTTATTCAACAAGGCCTTAAGCTATGATATTGTTGGACAAGACTATAAGTTTTGTGGATTTTATGGGGGTTCTGGGTGCGTTTGCTGCAGTTATTACTATTCCGGTTACTTTGGATCAGCTACGGAAATCAAAAGAAAAACGGAAAACCAATCATCTGAAAAGTAATCAATTGGCTTTAATAGCAGGCGCCCTAGAAAATCAGACAGATTTGTTAACCCAGAGGCTGGCGTTAATTGTATTGCCAAAATTACGCATCGGTAAGATTGCTTGTACCGCTGCCGGTGATATTAATATCGAACTAACCAATAAAGGAGAGGTTGCATTAATAAATGATTTCAGTTATGTTGGCTTAAAGACCGCCAAGATGAATATCCCACTAAACCTTGATAAAGGGGAGCAAGTAAACATTATCGGAAAGTTAATAGATGATAACACTGAATATGAAATAACTGTCGACTATATCGACGCCATGCGACAAAAGCACCAGGCCACCATTGAGGGCATCGGTGGCGATGTGAAAATTTTATCGGACGATATGACCATTTAGTTTGCTGCTAAATAGACTACCACGTGCTTTCGGAATATGTTGATATAATTTAGAGTCAGTAAAAATGAACTAATGATGAATAATATTATATTTTGGCTTACATTCTCGTTATTGACTATAATGATAATCGTTTTTGATAAAAAATTTATGATGATTCGCGACATCGGTACAGGGACCCCTCGGCCATACAGTTTATCGCGCACAATTATGGCTTGGTGGACAGTGATCGTTTTTGGTTCTTTTATAGTTATTCTAGTTGCGAGAGGAGTTGTGCCGACGGCTGATATTTCAACGTTTTATTTACTAAGCATTGTTTGGGGCACGATAGTGGGTGCTACTTTTATTGATATTAGTGATCAAAATAACCCAAAACTTACCGATCTCGGCCAAAACATGCCTGGGTCTAATTTTTGGGTGGATATTCTATCAGATAAGAACGGAATAAATGTATGCCGTTTTCAGACCGTCCTGATTAATCTATTTTTCGGCATCTGGTTCTTAAGCAAGGTATTTTTTAACGTTCGTGACGCCGAAAATGCTCCGGATACGGTACTCCCTTATATGTCAATAAATAATCTTTTGCTTTATGGTATGGGTTCAGCGCTTTATCTGGTTATGAAATCTTTTGAAAACAAACAAAAAGTCATGCAGCCAAAGCCTCCTGTTATTGATAATGAGCCGCGTCCTTAGCATTTGTGATTGGCATGACGCGATTTACATTTTGCCGATCATAAATATCTTCTAATAATATAGAGAATCCTGAGCTATTTAACCTTGATTTTAACAGTTATAGCTATTTAATGTATATATGGAAGGTACTCAAAGAGTAGTGATCTGAACCTAAAGAAAAGCCGGGTAGAGCGTCAACCGCTAACACACAACTCGTCACCCACATACATTAAAAAAAACTTGTTCGACTGAGATCGTATTTATCTCGCGAAATTCAGATTAGGACTTGCACGAGTATGGAAGCGGCCTAAAGAGTTCTTTTATTGCTTTTTCGTAGTAATGATTTAAAACGTTTTAAAACGTTTTAAGCCAGTTTTATTATGGTGATACTTAGCTATTGGTTGTTAGTAATATTATCGTACTCGTGAGTTTTGACAGCCGTGCCTATCTAATACTATATTGGATGGTGCGGACTTGTGCAGGAATCTAAAGATAGTAGAATGGCGAGTTTGAGGGTATAAACCTAGCTAGCCACTTACAAAACCAAGTTTTATCAAAAAGTTTTGGTTTTATAAAAACACACTATTTTCTTAAATCTGATCTTTGCAATGTTCTGCCTTATTGTGTGGCCCCGTTAATCTTTAGTGGATTAATGACAAAACTTTCTTATCATGTCATAAGCTTGAGTATTACCTAACTCCCCGGCTTTACTCAGATCCGAACAAGCACCATCTTTTTGTCCAAGATTAAATTTTGCTACTGCCCTATTGTAATAAGCGTCGGCATCTTTAGGGTTGATTGATATTGCCCTGCTATTGTCTGCAATTGCTCCCTGGTAGTCTTCTAGTTTGTATTTTTCAACAGCTCTACCTCCGTAAGCAAGACCATAGTCAGGATTGATTTCTAATGCCTTATTGAAGTCTGTCATTGCACCTTGATTGTCTTTAAGAGAGACTTTCATCACCGCTCTGTTAAAAAAAAGGTCCGCACCATCAGGACTAAGGTATATAGCCTTGTTATAGTCATCTATTGCTCCTTGAAAATCCTCAAGGTCGCCTTTTAAACCGCCTCTATTGTTAAAAGCATCTCTATCTTTTGGATTAATCTCTATTGCTTTATTGTATGCAAACATAGCGCCTGCGTAATCTTTTAAATCATCCTTCAATATTCCTAAAAAGTCATACGCGTATGAATCTTTTGGGTCAATAGATAAGCATTTGTTGCAGTCCTCCAAGGCTCCGTGGTAGTCTTTTACTTTTTCTTTTACCGTTGCTCTATTTAAATAAGATTTTGAAAAACTTGGATCCTTGGATATGGCTATATTAAAATCCAGCATAGCGCCATCAAAATCTTTAAGTTGAATTTTAGAAAATCCTCTCCCGTTATAAGCTTTTGCAAAATTGGCATTAATAACTATTGCTCTGTTAAAGTCTTGTATTGCCATTTCATATATCTTCAACGCATTTTTAGAACGGCCCCTATTGAAAAAGGCATCTGCGTATTTAGGGTTAATAGTTATTGCTTTATTAAAATCCTGAATAGAGCCCTCATAATCCTTTTGTTCATATTTTGATAGGCCTTTATTTAAGTACTGAACACTTGTTTGACTGTAGGAGTTTACGAATGTGAAAATAGTGAGGATAACGAAAAATGTCTTTTCCATGGTTTTTTATTTATAACGGGAAAATTCTATCGCTTAAAAAAAGAATATAGGCTGCAACGGAGTACATATCAATACCAGAAATAGTTACAGCAGGTTGATTCTGATAGTACAATGTGTCATCTATAATAGCATACAAAAAATAGCCGTTCCCATCGTATATTCCATCACTCCGAACTGACGCTAATAGCCCACCATTGCAAGAAAAGATTTGATTGTTTTTTATATAACCAACACAAGAGCCATTTGCGCTCAGAAAATATCCATTTTGGAGATAACCTAGCGAACCTCGAAATGGAGCCTCCACATAGCCATTTTGAAAGGTGCCAATAATGGTGTTTCCATAAAGCATTACTCCCTTTTTATAGGTTTGCGATTCTGCTTTTAATGACAAGACAATCAGTATCAATAGTAATAATAGTAGTTTTTTCACTGGAAAAGGTTTAAGGATTTCACGGGCTAGCCGTTTTGGTAAAGGTATAATATTATGGCAGATATGCCTTAAGCTAAAACAAAAATAACAGTAAGATTTGGGATGTGCCCCAGTTAAGAGATCATACTGCTATAAAAGTACTTGCGGATAACGTAAAACGTTACCGTTTGGAGCGCAACCTTACCCAGGAAACTCTAGCTAATATTGCATGCATGGAGTTTAGCCAAGTAAGCCGAATAGAGCGTGGCGTTATAAATACCAGCGTTTCGGTGATATTTGCGTTGGCTAAGGCACTTGAGGTTGAACCAAAGCAGTTGCTTGATAAGTAACCAACCAATCTTTGTTTTATTTATTGATAATAGTCTATAGCCATATAGTCCGTGTTTGCTGTATCAAATAAATTATGCGGCTAAAAGCGTTTGACATGCGCAACTTGGCATCA
>JAQBOK010000280.1 GCA_028288085.1 Mucilaginibacter sp. | reverse complement strand
TTCTGGTGACGGCAGGGATTTGGCTATCAATACATTAACGTATACGCCTGGAATGGCTATAGGTTTGGACGTGCATGCAAGAACCTCCGGTGTTTGTTTTTTGGAAGTCAATTATAAAAAGTATATCCTTGTAAATATCCAGGTTTGGATCAGGGATAAGTACTTAAAAGACAGCGCCAATATTTCCAACCGAAACTACCGCTTCAATATAATAAAAGCAGATACCAACTCATTGGGTAACAAAAGATTTAAGATCATTTTAAAAAGTAGCGGCAATGACCATTGAACGAAAAAAAATGAATTTAATACCTGTTTTTTTCATCTCTTTAATAGCCGCTGGTGTATAATCTTCATGACCGTTTCGCGGTAATTGCGACTCATTGGCAATGACCTATTTCCAATCTTAATTTCATTACCCTCTATGGCATCGATCTTTGAGGCATTGACCAGGTAAGACTGATGGATCTTAATAAACTCGTTTAATGGTAATTGGGATTCCAGGCTTTTCATGGTGAGATAGGCGAGGACCTTTTTGTCTGCGGTATACACAGACACATAATTGCCAACGCTTTCGGCGTAAAGAATATCGTTGAGTTCAATTTTTTCGATTCGCTTATCGCTTTTAATAAAAATATAGGAAGGCTGCAGAGCGGTGGTTACCATATGCTTTAGTCCGCTGTAATCTTTTGCCTTTTGTACGGCTTTAAGGAAACGGCTAAAGGCGAAAGGTTTTAAAAGATAATCGATAATATCCAGCTCATACCCTTCCAGAGCATATTGAGGAAAAGCTGTGGTCAGTATCACAATGGATTCAATGTGCATTTTTTGCAACAACTGCAGGCCAGAAACCCTTGGCATTTCAATATCAAGGAAAATAATATCGACGGTGTTATTCTTCAAAAATGCTTCTGCCTTCATTGCATTTTCAAATTTGCCCTGCAGGTCCATAAAGGGCACTTGCTCCACAAATTCGTGTAATATTTTACGGGCAACCGGCTCATCATCCACAATAATACAGCTAAGTTTCTTCATAGCGTGAGCGTTAAATGCACATGATAAATGTTCTGCTCCTTTTTAATATCAAGCATGTAATGGTCTTTATATAACAATTCCAATCTTCTTTCTGCATTATTGAGACCGATCCCGCCTGAAACGGGTTCGGCTTCATCATAGGAATTATCACAGGTGAAATCGACTTGGCCTGCTTCCTCATTCAACCCGATGGCGACACTGTTGATGCCACTATCGCCTCTTGATACATATTTAAAAGCATTCTCTACAAAAGCCATGAAAATAAGCGGGGCAATTTTGACACCCCCGTTTTGATAGTTCACCTTTAATGTAACCTGCATATTATCGTTACTCCGGGCTTTTTGCAGGGCCACATAATTTTTCAGGTATTTTACTTCCTTCTCCAGTTCTATCATATCCACATCCCCTTCATACAAATTATATCTCAGGAGGTCTGAAAATTGGACCATCATATCTCTCGCCTGGTGGTTACCTATGTCGATAGAGCCGTAAATAGTATTGAGGCCATTAAACAGGAAATGCGGATTGATCTGCGAACGCAGGTATTTCAACTCTGTTTGCAGTTGGTTGATCTGGATATTTTTAACCTGCTTCTCCCGTTCCGACCATTTCTGTGTTACATACAGCATTGATGCAATTACGCTGCAACACAGACCATACACAAAATTATCCCAAAAGCCGGAGCTTGTTTCTATAGGCTTATCATGAAAAAGAACGCCGTGGATAAATTGATTATAATGACTGGTGAAGAATGTATACAACAAAACTAAAAAGATGAGGCCTGCAACATACCAACCGAACAGTTTTTTTTCCAGAAGGTATGGTATTACAAAAGCATTATTGGTCCATATCATACAGGCAAATACAGAAAAGTGTACAATTATAGTAACCAGGTAAGAAAAACAGGCTTGCACACTATCTACTGAATACGTTGGTTTTTCGATTATCAGGGCTCCAACATATGCAAGAAAAAAGAGTAAATAATTTGTATACTTTTTGAAAAACATGGCGTGCCCTTCGTCTTTTAATAATATAAATATATTCTATTGATTTGATAATCAGAAAAATCCATTACATCGGGAAACCGGTTTTCACGGAAAATTGCATAGTTATCCTGTTAGACGTGCATCATGTCACATAAATTTTTTTATACCGGCTGTCCAATATAATTTTATGAAAATATAGGTGATTTTATCTTAAATTAGGTAACAAAAACCCCTGTAAATCATCCAATTACAACCAAAACAATAAAATCGTAAAACAATGAAAAAAATTATACAATTCGGAGAAACCGTAGAAGGATATAACATTCCTGTTTTAAATGAACGAGAAATAAGGGCATCAGCAGGTATACTATTTTTGGCTATATTTTTAGCATTGATGCTCATTCTGTTCAAAAATGATTTCGTGTTTGCAAAATATGCGATAACTATATTCCTCAGTGATTTTATTATTCGCGTGTTTGTTAGCCCTAAGTTTTCTCCTTCATTGATCATCGGACGTTTAATCGTCAGGAACCAGGTACCGGAATATGTTGGGGCTAAACAAAAAAAGTTTGCGTGGATAATTGGTGTGGCTTTGTCGGGCACTATGTTTATTTTCATGGTGGTAGTAAATTCGTACAGCCCTATAACCGGTATTGTATGCCTCATGTGTTTGATTTTCTTATTCTTCGAATCGGCGTTTGGTATTTGCCTGGCATGTAAACTTTATAGAATTGTTTACCAGGAAAAAGCACAATACTGCCCCGGCGAAGTTTGTAATGTAAAATCAAAACAAGATATTCAAAAAACATCCTTGGCCCAACTGCTAATAGTTTTTGGATTTATCGCTTATATTGTTCTTGCAGTCTTTTTATTTAATGATCAGTTTAGTAAAAAGCCATATGACTTGTTTGGAATTTATAGTTCCGCACAATCAAAATAAAAGATATTTTAAACCAAAATGTATTCCATATACGATGACCGTACCATGCTTGTGATCCCAAAAGGTACACTGGAAAATTTTTTCTCTGCGTTCAGAGGGAACGTCATCGGCAATGAGCAAACTTTTGAGTCACCTTTTGGAGAAAAAGAAATAGTTTATGCAGACTGGACTGCAAGCGGCAGAGCTTACCGGCCCATTGAAGAATGTATACAGAAAGAAATAATGCCTTTTGTGGCTAACACCCATACAGAAACCACAATTACAGGGACATTAATGTCCCTGGCTTACGCAAAATCTAAGGTTATCGTTAAGCAACACGTTCACGCAAATAAGGATGATGTATTGGTTTTTTGCGGGAGCGGAATGACAAGCGCTGTAAATAAACTGCAAAGGATATTAGGGCTGAAAGTACCTGAACGGATGAATGATTACATGAAAAAGGGAGGCGCTCAACTGGATGAGGCACTGAAACCCATCGTTTTTGTAACACATATGGAACACTACAGCAACCATATCACCTGGCTCGAGACCATCGCAGATGTTGAAATCATTAAGCCCGATGAAAATGGGAATGTTGATTTGAAATATTTCAGGAGTCTATTAGAGCAGTTTAAGCATCGGAAAAATAAAATAGCCGCAATTACAGCTTGTTCTAATGTAACCGGAATTCAAACCCCATATCATGAAATTGCAAACATGATCCATCAATATGGTGGTTTATGTTTTGTTGACTTTGCATGCTCCGCCCCCTATATTGACATTAATATGCATCCCCGGGAAAAAGACACGCATTTAGATGCTATTTATTTCTCGCCCCATAAATTTTTAGGCGGGCCGGGCACATCGGGGGTTTTGATCTTCAATAAGAAAATTTATAAAAGCGCAATTCCTGATCAGCCCGGCGGAGGTACTGTATTGTACAGCAATCCATGGAAGGTTCATGAATATATCACAAATATAGAACAGCGGGAAGATGGTGGCACTCCTCCATTTCTGCAAGGGATAAAAGCGGCGATGTGTGTTCGATTGAAGGAAGAGATGGGAGTTAAAAATATACTAAAGAGGGAAGATGAAATATTGCATATCATTTTTGAACGGTTCTCAAAAATGAAAAATATTGAAATTCTTGAGGGGGTTATTAAAAAAAGGTTGGGGGTTATTTCATTTATTGTAAATGGGGCACATTATAATTTGATAGCCAAACTCTTGAATGACAGGTTTGGCATTCAGACAAGAGGGGGCTGCTCTTGTGCTGGAACTTATGGACACATGCTACTGCATGTTGATAAGACCAGGTCTTATGAAATATTGAATTCGATCCATGCAGGTGATCTGTTATGCAAACCGGGTTGGATCAGGTTATCTGTGCATCCCATTATGACCGATGCAGAAATTAATTTTGTTATGGACGCGATTGAATTGACTGCATCTCATTTTCAGGAGTGGATGAAAGATTACACATATAATCCGGAATCAGGCGAATATTCTTTTAAAGGGGATGAGACGAAAGAACATTGCAAGATTGACGATTGGTTTAATATTTCCATTTGGGATAGCTCCCACCTTAAGGCAAAGGCTTTAGTTTAATAAACTCATCTTGATATTTTAATAAAAATCAGCATTAAGCCCGGAAAGTTGCAGGCGTAAAGGACGTTTGCTTCTTAAAAAAGTTTGAAAAGTGCGCATGATCATCAAACCCCAGCGTGTATGAAATCTCAGCAATATTCCAGTTGGTTTGTTTGAGCAAAATCTTAGCTTCCTGTATTATTCTATTACTAATAATTTGCGTTGTTGTGTTACCTGTAACTTCCTTCAACACTTTATTAAGGTGATTAACATGCACTGCTAACCGGTCTGCATAATCTTTAGCGGTTCGAAGGTTAAGCCTTTGATGAAGTGATTCCAGTGGAAACTGTCTTTCCAAAAGTTCAATAAATAAAGTAGATATCCGTTCAGATGCATTCTGGGCAATGCTTAGCGCCAGCATAGGCTGTAGTTTTTGCCCATAATGAATGAGTTCCAGTACAAGGTTGCGCAACAGGTCATACTTGTATTTATAATCGGCCCCTAATTCTTTATACATCTTTCTGAATATGTATTCAATTTCCTTTACCTCTTCCGGGCTAAGCTGAAATACAGGCAACTGCCCGGGCTGAAATATAGGCAGATCATCCAGATTAACACCAGCTTTACCTGGCGTTAGAAAATCCGCAGTAAAAATGCAAAACATCCCTGTTTGATCACAGTCTTCGGGCAGCCAGTGGTAAGGAATTTTGGGCGTTGCAAAAAGAAGGGCACTTTCGCGAATATCAATTACCTTATCCGCATATTCGGCCCTGCTTTTACCACGTATCCAACTTATCTTGTAATATGCCCTTCTGCTGTAGGGCATTATCCGTGTTCCGGTCTTTTTATCAAACAGTGTTTCGGTCTCGAATACATTAAAATGGCCTATTTCCTTTGCAATCCCGTCGGGAAGCGGAGCAGCGTTCCTTTTATAGAAGTCATCGAGCGAAGAATTGGTGATCATATTGCTTATAACAATCAAAGTTAATAAATACCATGCCCGCTTTTCATATCATTTATATGAACATCCCACCGGATATCTCTATACGCTGTCCATTAACCCAACGCGCTTCTTCTGTACATAAGAAAGCAACCACGCCGCCAATATCTTCTGCCACACCCGGTCGGCCCAACGCGGTTATATTACTTATAAACTGTTTTAGCTGTTCATCGTTCCTAAGATGCCCTCCGCCAAAATCCGTCAATACAGCTCCGGGGGCTATGGTGTTTGCCCTTATACCCCGTACACCCAATTCTTTGGCCAGGTAATGTGTAAATACCTCCACTGCTCCTTTCATAGAGGCATAAGCTGAAGAACCGGGCACTGAAATACGAGTAAGGCCGGAAGATACATTAACGATGCCCCCGCCATTATTCATAAGCGGCAGCATTTTTTGCGTTAAAAAGTAAACGCCTTTAAAATGGATGTTCAACAGTTCATCAAACATGTCTTCGCTTACGTCGGCAATGGGAGCATATCCGCCAATGCCTGCGTTATTGATCAAAAAATCGATGTGGTCAACTCCGAATTTATCAGCTAAAATTTCCTGTATTTTCCCGGTAAATGAATCAAAGCTTTTAATGTTGCCTGTATTTAGTTGTAAAGCCGCTGCCTTTCTTCCGCTTTGTTCTATTTGTTTCACAACATTTTCTGCTTCTTCTGCTTTAGTGTTGTACGTTAGAATAACGTCAATGCCTTTTTCAGCAAGCCTTAATGCCATGTCTTTGCCCAACCCACGGCTGCCGCCGGTTACGATAGCAATCTTATTTTTGTTTTCCATCTTGTTATATTATTAGAACAAAGATACTTTGAAAGACAAAGGGGCTGTTTGGAGAAATCAATCCATTATTTGCAAAATTCAAATAATAACACATTCACGTGTTCGTTTCCAAGCATAAATAACAACACTCCGAAATGAAGTGTTCAGAAGGTCAGCGACTGCTTTTTTGAGGACAAGCGCCCAGGCTAGCCCCGAACTAACACCCTCTGATTAACAGAATGATTTTTTACAACTAATTAAATGGCATCCTTTCGAATTTAATCAACTTAGCCCATACTCTGTTTTTTATCACTAACTTTTCTTATGCTTTCTTAAACTCTGGTAATCAATGTAATACAATATCTTAAGCGAAAAGTTATTGTTTTTGGGCACATGGAGTGTATTCTCAAAATTGCTGATGTAATTTTGGCGGGCCTCATCGTTATCAATGAGTGATGAATTTTTCCAATCGAAGCTCAGTTCACTTCCTGGCGATATTTCCCACACGTACAGCATATCGATGTTCCAGTCGTTATAATTCATATCATTATCTCTGTCGAAATGTGAGGAGGCAAGCGGATCAAGCGTACCGGCCTGGCCCAGGTCGTAAAACTGCTGCACATTCAGCTTCGACCAGTAATGTCTCAATCTGAATGTCAGGCCCATCACATCGTTAAAAGTGTATTTGATATTGAAGATATTTTCGATGGTTTGTACATTGCGCAGCGCGAATACGGGGTTGTTGCTTATGCTGTCGACCGTAGCATAGCCTGTATTATTGATTCGCGGCATATAGGAAACATTTTGGCCGAATGAAAAATGATCAGTCACGCGCAGGTTGTAAAACAGTACCACATCATGGCCATAACCGCCGTGTGAATAAAATTTGCGGTAAAAATAATCGCCTCCCCAGCTAAAACGGGCAGCGGGATTGTTGCTATAATAGATGCCTGCGTTATTGTTCTCGGGCGACAGGAATACCCGGCCGGCTACGCGCGGCTCGTAAAAATCATTTGCCTGCCCGTTATGGCTGAAATTGAGCCCAATGTAGGAAAAGTCCTTCAGTTTAAAGTCGAACCCCAAAACCTGGTTAAACCGCTGATAAGCCGACGGGCTGTACCTGCGTGAATAGTACAGATTGCCAAATACATCCCATTGGGTGAACCATTTTTTGGGCTTATAGTTGGCATATTCCATGTTAAGGTTATGGTCAAAATAATTGTTGTTATTCAATATACCCAAGTCGTTGGGATTGTATTTATCATCTACATGATCTTCCGTCAATATCCAGGTAAAGTTGCCCGATGATTTCCCCCCAGCCCATTCATAACTGTAACCTGTAGTTGGTTTGGTAGCAGCGCCGTACAAATTGCTCATCAAGCCAAAACCGCGCAGGGTATAGGTGTTGGCCTTATTATTATAAAGATTGAACACCACGCCCCCAACATCTGCGGAATAATCTTTTCCAAAGCGATTGACATTAGTGTTGATAAGCGTTACCGATGAATTGTTGGCCAGGTTTTGATCGAGAACCAGGATATTGTAATTGGTGTAGGGCGACGTTTGGAACCGGCGTGTATGGCCCAGACTGTCCTGTATAATGGCATCAGTGGGCTCAGTCACCGCGTTGAATATGCCAATGCCCAGCCCGCCGGCTGTTCTCCCGGTTATTTTAAAGGCATTTAGCAACTTGGTTTCCGATGGGTTACTGATCACCTGTTCGCCGGGCTTCAGGTTGTTATAAGCTGCGTTATAATTTACTGGCTGCCCCCCCACCCTTCGGGAATAAAAAATATTCCCCTTATTGAACAGTTCCGTTCCTTCGGTAAAAAAAGGCCTGTTGTCAACATATTTAACTTCAAAAGGCGTAAGGTTTAATATCTTGTTGTCCGATTGTACTTGTCCAAAATCAGGTACCAGTGTCAGGTCGAGTGTAAAACTTTCACTGATGCCGTATTTAACGTCCATGCCGCCGTCAAACTGGGCGGTGGTGTTTTTAAGCCCCGGCGTATTGTAAGGATAATGATTGATGTAAGTAGAAATGTATGGATAAAACGCCAGGCGTACGGGTGGTGTGATGCTTTGTATGCCATGTAATTCGCCTTCCTGATTTACAAAACCATTCTTCTTGGGGTCTACTTCGTTCCAAAATAATTCCTTTTGCTCATATTGCCGGCGGCGCACCAGCTGCAAACCCCAAAGCTGCACATCTTTTCTAGCAAAGCGCAGTGCCGAATATGGGATCTTTAGTTCAGCTGTCCAGCCCTGCCCGTCAATGTGCGCTTTACTTAACCATACGGCATTCCAGGTCGCGTCTTCGGTGTTGCCGTTAGGGTTTGGGGCGTATTTGGCATCAAACTGAACCCCGGCCGCGGTTACGTAAAAGCCCACGGCGTTTATGCCATCGTGATAGGTATCCAATACAACACCCACAAAATCAGATGTGCCTACGTTATCGCGGTTTACCAACTCATGGGCTACTTTTTTTGCCGAAGTTTCATACATCCGTGCGCCTACGTAAATAGCATTGTCATCATACAATATTTTTATTTCGGTCCGGTTTTCTTGTGTTTCGTGCCGGCCGGCAACAGGACTATACTCAACAAAGTCGGTAGCCACTGGTGCATTTTTCCAGGCCTCGTCATCCAGCAGTCCGTCAATTTTAGGCGGGGTGGTAGCTTTTATGGCAACTGATTTTTTAACCGGCGCCTGCGCAAAAACAAAGCAGGTTATAAAGGAAAATAAGAGAAGAAAGGTAAATCTCGTTCTTATTGCAAATATTCTCATAACCATAAGATGAAATCTGCAACAAGAGTGTTACACTTTGCGCGTTAAATTTGGGTTAAAAATGTGATGGCGGTATATCCTTACCATAGGATAAAGTTTTTTAGATGTATGGATTTATCAAATATAAGGACCATTTTGGATCTGCGCCGGAACTCATCCTTTCAATTGGCATGGAATATTTTCGGTTGATGATCGCTGTTTTCATCGCACCACTAAGGCAAGTAAACAATTGATATTTTGAATTACATCACTCTTTTGCGATCCGTTTTAAACGGCACAGCAGAAATCTGATATTCGTCCTCAAAGACGATATACCCAGGATTCTTACTGGCGATTCTGTCTATAATAATATCGTACTGTTCAGCTATATCTATTAAGTCTTGTATTTTTTTGATGTGCTCTTTGGCCGAGTCTTTGAACCACGACAATGACACGTTAGTGTTAAGCTTGCTTGTCCCTTTAGAGAATCTCGTTGGCTTTTCCAGATTTCGATTAAACCACCCTGATAATTCTTTAAGTTGATTAATGTCTTTGTCTTTGGTTAAAGAATGAACGTCACGTAAATATTTAAGTGCCATAAATATTCCTGTTTCCAACTCACCATATGCGTTAATAAATTGAGTTGTAAATCGAAGATACATTAGTTAAGGCTGTTATATTAAGAAATAAAAATAACAAAAAACCCATTACTAATAGTAAATGGATTTTAAACCTGGTAGTGAATCTTCGATATTACCTAAAATTTCTTTGCTTCCGAGGCTGGGTGAAATTCGAACCAGGTTAGCAATATCCCTTGATCCCAATTGAAAGCTAAATATGGCGAGCACAAGCTCTCAAAACTTCTGAAACGCAATAACCTGATTGTTGATCGGTTTAACAGTTCTTAAATAAGCGTAGATTGCTGCAAGATCATTGACCTTCATTCCAGCATACAAATACCATGGCATTGGTATTTGTGGATCGCCGGGGTTAAGTTTAGCCGCTTGCTTTTCTTTACCTTCAGAGCTTTTAAATCGTTGGATGAATATATCTTTACTCCATGATCCAATACCGGTTAGTTTATCTGGTGTGATATTTGCAGAATGTACAACACCTCCCTGCTGTTTAAATTCCATTCCACCGCCAAACTCTGTCCCAGGGATTATATCCCCATGATATCTTTTACTATGACAATCTACACAAGCCGCTGCGTTAACAAGGTAAGCGCCATACTTGATGGTATCATTTTCCGATGGTAGCTTACCCAAATTTGCCTTATGCGGCATGGTATTAATGATAAAATTGACCGGGAAGTCAATTTCTGACGCCGTTATGTCTTTTTTAATTGCGGGAATTGAACGCAAATAAGCAATAATGCTATACACGTCCTCTTTATCCATCTGCCCTATATGATCCCAAGGCATTAGTGGAAAGATGGCTTTGCCAAATTTGTTCTCCCCGGTAGTTAGCGCTCTGAATATTTCGCCATCAGTCCAACTGAGTAATTTATAAGGGGTTATGTTAGATGCGTAAAACTTGCCGGGAAGGCCCATCTCCTGATCAAACTTTTCACCTCCAGCCCCAAAGCCGCCAATCACCGGGCCTCCGTACAAACTCTCGTCCTTGGTGCTGTGGCAGTCCATACAAACAGAAACGTGGTTGGCTAAATAATCGCCGCGTTTTATTCGTTCTGCTGTGCGTTCTATTTTAATTTGAGGCGCTGCGCCTGTGTTTGGTAACGCTACCTTAACATAAGTGCCTGCGGCAGCCACTACTACCAACAATCCGAGTAGGATAAATCCAAATACTTTTACTGCTTTCATACTATGCTAATTTTGTGCTTATATGTTTTAACGACATAAAAAATAGGGTGGAAACCCTTTGATGTTCTGCCAATTTTCGCTAACCAGGTCCTTAGTTACCGATGCAGGGTGCTGCCCTTTGTAGATTTTATCACCGATAAAATCCCTTGTAAGTCGGATAATTAACACGTCCCAGCCCTATTAATTTTCAGAAATAGTTGGGCTTTTCCTATCGTACTTATCGGATTTCACGATATCAACAATGAATTTAGCTACACTTTGCCTGCTGATTTGTAAACTTGGTTTAGGGAAGTTATTAAAACTCACCTTTAAAGTTTTTATCTTATCGGAATCATTTAAAGCAACAGGTCGTACAGCCGTCCAGTTTAAGTCTGAAGTTGCTAATAGTTTTTCCTCTTTTTCGTGTTCCGCGTAAACAGGGCCCATGTTGGTATAGTTAATTAACCATCTGAGCCAAAAAGGGATATCATTTTTGCTTTCCCCAACACCCCACGCAGAGACTGTAATTAACCGTTTTACGCCTTGTTGATCCGCTTCAGCTATCACATTTTT
>JAQBOK010000271.1 GCA_028288085.1 Mucilaginibacter sp. | reverse complement strand
CATGATCATGGCAAAGGAAATACTTATCAATAGCTAATACCACGAATTAAGATCTATTGCATTTACATTGCACCTAACGGGAAATGGTTCGTGGGCACGCAAAACAAGGCGGCTTCCCTGCAATTCTGTTAGCGAGGTTTCTACAGTTATTGACCCCACAACTGCAGAATAATATATTTTGGGTTCTGATTATTTTACTTAAGGAATTATTGGGTTAACAATGGCTGTCCTAATAGATAGCAACGCAGGCGGTTAACGGCTGATAAACCTAAATGCATGATGTAACCTTATGGGATTGCTTCGTCGTTCCTTTTCCCATTGCAGAATGAGGATTAAGATTATATTAATCACTTCGCAGGCTTTTCACCGGGTTAACCAAAGCGGCTTTTACTGATTGGAAACTTACAGTAAGCAAAGCAATTAATAAGGCCGCAAATCCCGAAAGAAAAAACACCCACAAAGGTATATTGATACGATAAGCAAAACTTTGAAGCCAGCTATTCATAGCCCACCATGATATGGGGGATGCCAACAATAATGCGATCAATATCAACTTTACAAAATCTTTGGATAACAGGGCAGCTATACTACCTGCGGATGCCCCCAAAACTTTACGGATGCCTATTTCCTTTTTTCTTTGAGAGGTATTAAAGGAGGATAAACCGACTAGTCCCAGGCATGATATTACAATGGCTATGATAGCGAAACAAATAAAAAGATTGCCAAACCGTTCCTGCGCAATATATTGCTGGTTATATGCCTCATCTGCAAAGAAATAAACAAATGGTAGGCCCGGCACTATGTTTTTCCAGGCAGTCTCTATTTTACGCACGGCAGACACCGTATTTGCTGATGATATATCAATGGTTAAAAAAGTAAAAGAACCTGGAGCAACCCTCAAAGTAAGCGGCTGTACTTTTTCCTGGAAAGAATGAAAATGAAAATCGTTCACTACGCCGATAATTGTACCATTGTGGTTAAGCTGCCAAAAATGCTTTCCTATCGCCTCTTCCGCACTATTAAAACTAAGGCTTTTGACCATGGTTTCATTAATAAGTATAGCTTGTGACTCATCAGCAGCAAAACTCTTTGAAAAACCGTGCCCTGCTATAACACTTACCTGGTATTGTTTTAGAAAGTCATCATCAATAAAATAAGCATCCACTCTTTGCTCCTGTTTCTCATTGTTCTTGTTATCTATTACCGTCGTAAATTGATTATTGGGTGTACCTGGTATTGAAGATGATAAACTGGCCATACTTACACCTGGTATGGCAGTTAGTTGCTGCTTAATGGCATCGGCATGCTGGTTGATGCGGCTATCAAACTGGAAGTCAATAACCAGCTTATGATCTTTTTTAAAGCCCAACTGTTGGTTCTGCATAAAATCGAGCTGCTGGTATACCACTATGGTAGCTATGATAAGGAAAATAGAAATGGAAAATTGCGCAATCACTAATGATCTGCGCAGCAATAAGCCTTTACCAGATGAACTAAACTTTCCCTTTAAGCTACTGATGGGTTTAAAGCCGGATAAAAACAAGGCCGGATAAACCCCTGATAGCAACCCAACTACTATAGATATCAGGAATAACCAGGCAATATTTTGAAAATGCTCAAAAATATTGATGCTGATGATAGTTCCCGTTAGCTGGTTGAATAAGGGCAAAAATAGCGCGGCCAGTAACAAGGCCAGCATAAATGCGATGAAGCATAACAAAACCGCATCCATAAAAAACTGGACTACCAATTGATATTTTGATGCGCCCAAAACTTTACGCACACCTATCTCTTTTGCCCGTTGTAATGAAAAAGCAGTAGTAAGGTTAATAAAATTAAAGCAGGCAATAAACAGCACCATTAAGGCGATCACCGAAACGATGTACACATTGGTGATGCTCCCGCTGGCTGATACACCTGTGCGATGCCCGCGCGGCTTGCCATACAAATAAACCTTTTTTAACGGCTCAATGGCAAGCTGGTACTTTACCCGGCCTTGGTCAAAATTTGCTTTGACAAAAGCAGAAAACTTAGCCTGAAGCTGTGCAGGGCTCTGACCGGGCCTCAGTAACAGGTAAGTATAAAAGCCAAAACGCGTCCAGTTATGGTCCCAGTCAGCATTTACAAGGGTCGACATGGAAAACAGCATATCAACCCGTAAATGCGAATTGTAGGGAATGTTCTTCATGACACCGGTAACTATCGCTTTGGACTTGCCGTTTATTAATAAGGTTTGGCCTAAGGGATCAGATGTTCCAAAGTATTTTTTGGCAGCACTTTCAGATAGTACCACGTTGTATGGGGCATCAAATAAATGATCACTATTTCCGCGCAACAAAGGCCAGGTAAATATTTTAAACACCGAAGCATCCACATAAGCAATCTCTTCTTTTATGGCGTTATTGGGATTACTTTGGATAATCATGTCATCCATAAATACACGTGCTACTGCCTTTATTTCAGGGAAGGCTGCTTCCATTGCTGGCGCCATAGGTGCCGGGGTGCTTTCATAGTTTATACCGGCGGGTGTTTTTATATCTGTTACGAGGCGATAGATATTGTCCGATTTTTGGTTGTAGCTGTCGCGGCTTAACTCAAATTGAACATACAGCAGCGCAAAAAAGCAAACGCAGATTCCTGTAGCTAAACCAATGATATTGATTAAAGAAAATGCCTTATGGTTCCAAAGATATCGGAAAGTGGTTTTAAAGTAGTTTCTTAACATAGGTTGTGTATAATTCTCACAAGTTAAGATTTTGACGTTAAAATAAAATGCAAATATTGGCCATTATTTTACTTCCATCAATGCCGTTCATTTCGCAGTTTCATTTAACACACCATGCGCCGACAAGGAAAATCAACTACAATCTATATTTAATGATCTATTCCTTTCCGGATATTAACTATTAACCAAATCTCCGAACAACTGCTGATGCCAGCTATCTTTAAATGGTACTTCCCATTTGGTTTCCAGTTGCTGAAGGTCATGCACCAGGTTATTGAATACGATAGTTTCGCTATTGATTTTTTTTGTTTTTAACAATTCTTCAAACTGATGGCGTGGGGCCGAGAGCACTTGTTCCCCTTCACGGTAGGCAAAATTAAACCGGTCAAACAGCTTTATATCAAATTGCTGCTCCAACTTCTTCATAAAATTCACCGACTTATCAATAGAGCAACCGCTGGCTCCTGCCTGGCTTTCGTCTACTATGAGTATCAAAAAACGGTTATACCTGATCTCGGCCTTAGCTTTAAGCTGATGGTTGTGGGCAGTCCATTCAGCAGCAAAATTATTCAGATGATCCAGTATTTGTTCTACTTGCACATCAGATAGTTCCTTATCCGATTGGTATATCCATACCCTTGATTGTTCAGAAAATTGCATTTACAAATTTATTCATTTTATTAACTTCGGCTTACATATTGTTGTCATGATAAAATCACTTCTTACTAAAGCAGGGAGAATCTTCATAATGCTGCTAATTATGGTTATAATCACGTTTAATTATGGATTTAAGGTATTATTTGACGAAACCGAATGGCTTAACTGGAGCAATAAATTCTTAACGGAGTCTTATGACCCTTCGGTAGACCTCAAATTGAAAAAGTACGAAATCACCCTCACATCTGACCATTTTATCCGACTGAGAAAAACTTTTCAACATGGTAAACAGGAGTATTTTTCCTTTAACCTGAGTAAACTGGATAGCATGAACTATGTTGCGGCACCCAATAACAATGGCCTTTTGAGGTTTAAAACCATAAAAGACGATATTATTGTTCAAACCTATGAGGATCCCAAAGGAGATATAGATTCTATGGCGAGCATATTGGATATCCCTGTAAAAAGCATATCTCCCGAACGGTTGGACAGCCTGAACGAGGCCCTTAAATACTTTAAAGATAAAGGCCTATAAACCGTTGGCTCTCGCGGTGATCTCGGCTATATCCAAAACTTGTATCTCCTGTTCTTTTTCAAAATGCTTAACGCCATCGCGCAACATCGTCATACAAAACGGACAAGCGGCGGCTACAACAGTCGCCTTGCTCTCCAAAATATCCTCCATACGCTCAATATTGATGTCCTTATTGCCTTTTTCGGGTTCTTTAAACATTTGTCCCCCTCCTGCTCCGCAGCATAAACCGTTACTGCGGCAGCGTTTCATTTCTACCAGGTCAGCATCTAAAACTTCCAATGCTTTACGTGGTGCTTCATAAACATTATTTCCCCGACCCAGGTAACATGGATCATGGTAAGTAATGCGTTTGCCTTTAAAGCTTTCGCCGCCTTCGGTTTTAAGTTTGCCTTCATTTATTAATTGCTGTATCAGTTGCGAATGATGGATCACCTCATAGTTGCCCCCAAGCCCCGGATATTCATTCCTGATCGTGTTAAAACAATGCGGACAGCCAGTTACAATCTTTTTAATGTTATAGCCATTAAGCACCTGTATATTCACCATTGCCTGCATCTGGAACAGGAATTCGTTTCCGGCACGTTTGGCAGGGTCACCGGTGCAGCTTTCTTCTGTTCCTAAAACAGCAAAGCCGATACCTACATGGTTCAATATTTTGCAAATGTCGCGCGTTATTTTTTGCGCCCGCTCGTCAAAACTGCCTGCACAACCAACCCAAAACAATATTTCCGGTTCTTTTCCCTGGGCAGCCATTTCGGCCATGGTCAATATTTTTATTTCAGATGTCGGATGTTCCATTTCTGATTTAGCTACTTTCTAAGATTTTTTACTGCAAACTCAAAACTGCCCATTGCTAACTATTTTCTTTCCAATTAAGTCTGTCAGCCTGGCTATATTTCCATGGGGCCCCGTTATTCTCCACGTTACCAAACATATTATTTAAGCTTGCCGGTGCTTGCGATTCTTCCATCACAATGTAGCGCCGCATCCCGGTTATAATTTCAAGCGGGTTAATGTTTACAGGACAGGCATCTACACACGCATTGCAGGTGGTACAGGCCCAAAGTTCTTCGCGGGTGATATAGTTATCCAGTAAAGATTTATCGTCCTTATACTCCTTACCATGCTTATCCAGGTTATTCCCCATTTCAGTTACCCTGTCGCGGGTATCCATCATAATCTTGCGCGGCGACAATAATTTACCTGTCTGGTTAGCCGGGCAAACGGATGTGCACCGGCCACATTCGGTACAGGTGTAAGCTTCCATCAGGTTTTTCCAGGTAAGGTCGGTCACATCTTTCACCCCAAAGCGCGCGGGTTCCGCAGTGGTTTCCGGCACAAATGAAGGATCGAGCATCGCCTTCACCTCGTTTGTAACCGAGTCCATATTTGTAAATTCCCCTTTTGGATTTAAATTGGAATACCAGGTATTAGGAAAAGCAAGCAGGATATGAAAGTGCTTGGAATAAGGCAAATAATTTAAAAAAGCCAGTATGCCGATAATATGGAACCACCAGCAAGTCCGCTCAATAATTTCCAGCGCAGCTGTATTATCAGGCAGCAACGGGCCAATAAAAGCACTTACCGGAAAATCGCCTGCTTTAATATAATGACCAAAGTTCAATAACTGGAGTTTATGATCAGCGGCATTCATAGTTAAAAAGGCTGTCATCAGCAGTATCTCAATAATAAGGATATAATTTGCATCAGACTTGGGCCATGAAGTCATTTCAACCCCTGTAAAGCGTTTCAAATGGACAATATTTCTTCGGGCAAGGAAAGTGACGCATGCTATAAGCACCATCACGGCCAATACCTCGAAGCCGCCAATGAGTAAACCATATAAACTACCCAACGGTTTTGAAAATACCCGGTGCGAGCCGAATATGCCATCGATCATGATCTCCAGCACTTCAACGTTAATAATGACGAAGCCTACGTAAATGAAAAAGTGCATTACTGCCGCAAAAGGACGTTTAACCATTTTACTTTGGCCCAAAGCTACTTTGGCCATTATCTTCCACCTTTCGGCGCGATGATCAGAACGGTTAGTATCCCTGCCCAAAAGTATGTTGCGCCTTATCTTACCTGCATTTTTGCTGAATAGGTAAACGGCGGCGGCCAAAATGATGATGAATATGATCTGTCCAATCATTATGCTTGCATAGTAATTTTCTCAAAGTTAATTTTAAAGTTGAAATGTTAAAACGTTGAAATGTTATTTAAATCGGTTATAAAAACTATAGCTACTGAAAGGGCGGCAAAAGATATAAACGAGGGAGAAAACCTTTTTTAAAAAAAAGTTTTCATAAATAAAAAAACGGAGTACATTTGCAACCCCAACGGGACGGTATCATAGCTCAGTCGGTAGAGCAAAGGACTGAAAATCCTTGTGTCGCTGGTTCGATTCCAGCTGATACCACAATAAAGCCTCTTAGATAATACTAAGAGGCATTTTTATTGAAACGCGTGCCCGGTATCAGCACAGCAACAACTTATAGTACTAAATTGCAATGCATTTTTGCTTTAGACCTGCATAACATTACATAAAAAAAACAAACCTACCTGATAATTCACTATATATTGCTGTATCTAAGATAGATAACCATAATCAAAACTGTTTATCACTTCTATATAATTACATAATCATTTGTAATTACTGGCCTTATTAGATCATTTATAATCTACCGGGCAGGTTTCATGATCCCCTAAACCGTATATTGGTGTAATTAATGTGCTTTGGCAGCCACCGTTTTAGCCTTTCTTTTCGTCAGGAAAATGTTATTCCTCAAAATAGCTTTAAATACCTTCACCCTGAATAATCGACCACTCACATAAAGAATTTCCAATTAACTGGTTTTTGCGTTAATTTTATATAAGCGCTTTAAAATGATCAAGAACTATCACCGCAGAACCTACTACTTGCTGTTCATTGTGTCATTTTCCACTTTATGGTTCTTATTTAAACTTGGCGGTATACCAGATTTCATGCAGGCAATTGCTTCGACACTAATCGATGTTGTCATTTGTTTCACAGCTTTATTGATTTCGGTCGAGTATCTTTTACCAAAATATGTATACCGGTCCCGGTATTACAAATTTTTTATGGCTTTTGTAATTCTTGTGCTGGTTTCCGGTTCCCTGATTATATTAGCACAATTGGCATTGATGGGCACCTCCGTTTTTTCATA
>JAQBOK010000250.1 GCA_028288085.1 Mucilaginibacter sp. | reverse complement strand
CATATGCTGGTCAAGACCGGCCTTGCACCGAGGCCATCCTTCGAGCAACTGAAAACTTGGTTCGAGCAAGACAAGCGGGACACGGTATTGTCTTGGGCAGTGGAACTATATGGCTTTTGCGAACCTGCAAATGAACAAGAAACAGTCAACCTGTTGATACTGCTTCGCCATTACACCCAGCATCCTATGGCTAAAATACAGGAAAAAGCCCGTTGCTCCTTTCTCTACCAAGTTTTCCATTCCCGCTTTGACCTTGGAACTCTCAAAGACGAGCTCCTGGAAATTTATGCCGATTCGCCCGAAATGGATAACACCAGTACGCGTATCAAAATCATCAACCGTATCATTATGAGTTATGCTGCTAAAAAACTACCATTGGGTTTTGAATTACTTTACGGTCTGCTAAACTCACCGGAGTTGTTAGCCTATCCGGCCACCAAGCAAAATGAGACCCAGCATGAATTGCACAACGGCTGTGTCCATGTATGTATGCATATGGAACTGCCATACTTGGAGAAACTCGCGGACCTACTCCGTACCACCTCGCCCCAATATGGCCGCTTGATCCTAGACGGGATATCATTCGATAAATTCAAATTTGCGGAACTATCTACGGAACTCAACATCATCAAAAACGATCCCTCTATGCAACCCTTTAATAAACATCAGCTTGCCAATTTGATGCAATACAAGCTAAAACCAGCCGGCAATAAGGAATGGAACGAGCTACTCGCCTTTATTTAATCCACAATTTTTTACATTATTCAACAAAATATTTTCCGGAAAATCGCATATGGCAGCAATAAAAGAGGGTGATCAATGTAATGTAACCGGCGGGACACACAAAGGCAAGTCCTGAATGGTGCGGGATGCGCATACATGTAAGACTGGGCATGTAACGATTACGGTCATGCCGAAGAACGGCGACTGGTTTAAAACACTGGCTAAAAATGTAACAGTAAACGGCGGTTAACTGCGCAAATCTTTTCCATTTTTTCCTTTGGCCAGTTCATTCACCAGTTTATCCAGATACGACTTGTTGCGCGAACGGGTTTTTGATTTCCTCGACCCGGTAGCCGCAGATCAGGTCGATGATCAGCGAGGCATTGGGATTTAGCGAAGCCTGACTGAAGAAAGTTTTAAAAAGTCGCCCTATTTTCCATCAGCTCCTAATGCAATAAGAAATTGGATTTATCACGTTGCAAATTTAGACTTGGCGATATTTAGTTCATCGATCATCATTCCTTCAAACTTTGGACTTATACAGTGACTTATCGCATGTTGATAATCCGCCAGACAGGCTGAATTGTCCATCGCATCATAAATGACAGCCCGCTCGCGGTGTAACGTACTGGCATTACGATTATTCACATCAACACTGATGCTATAGTTTATTTTATCTAAAGCATCTTGATACTTTCCTTGGAGTACAAGCACTTTCGAATAGGTGTAATGCCACCATAATTCCCTATCTTTTTCGTTCTCAGGTACATCATTTAAAACTTTTAAGGCGTTAGCCACATCTTTTAGCAATAAATACGTTTCAGCTATATACCGTTTCTCAAATGTTCCAGGTCGTTTCAATTTATCATAATAAGCCAAAGCCTGTTTAGCATTTTCAGAAAGTCTTTGATCATCATTTATATAAGAATAAGCCTTTGCAGTGTTGAAATAAATTAAACCTACGTCAAATAGCGTTTTGTTTTCGATGGCGTTTTCTGACGGGATCGGAAGTTTATTAGTAAGCTCAATCATTTTTTGTGGCTCCTGAAAATGAATTTTTGTTGACAGCGCGCCGAGAACCTCGTAAGGGAGGTCGAATTTACTTACCATCGTTTCTTCTAACAACTGGTCAAAAGATCCTATAAACCGGTTAACAATCTCTTGGTCGTAGCCGGGATGTATCTTAAGTTCTTTAAAAGCCGCTAACACTATTGTCGGAGATACGCCTTTTACGGAACCGTACGCTTTTAAAATATCCATTAAGTATTGTTGAGCAATACCTGGTTCTTTTCTTCTGTAAAGTTTGGCTAAATGGAATTTTGCAGCCCAAAAATCCGGCACTGTATTTAGTATATCCTGGAAAATAGCGATAGCCTCATCATCAGCGCCCGTATTTCTAACAAATTTACCCAGATGATTTTTAATATCCAGTTTAATGTGATCCTTCAGTTTATTTGGTCTTTCTAATAGCGCCTTAATTTCCGCAATCCTGGCTTTTAAATAATCTGCCGATCCGTTATAATCTTTCTGGCCTTTCATTTGCCGGCTTGTCAACTCAATGAATTCAAGCCAAGACATGATATAAAAATAATCAGCATCCCGATAGTTTTTGAAAGCTTTTTCAATATCAGTTAATCGGTATTCAGGAACATCACGCTCATCGAAATCATCCAAAGTGATGGTAAGCAAGTAGCAATAAACAAAAAATCCATGGGATTTGTCCCGTTGAACAATTCGCCGGATCAACTCGCTGTGCATGTGTATTATACGGTAAAATTTGGGATCAAAATCAACATATAGTTTTTCGAGTTCCTTTTTTAACTTTTCTTCCAGTTTAGAACTATCGAAATTCACACTCGCATTTTGCAAGCTCTTGAAAACAATATCATGAAGGATAAACCCATGAGCGTTATGAATATTAAAGAAATCCCGGTCCGCCAGTTTCATTATTCCTGTAGTGCCGAGCATCATTTCCATCAAAGCATATTCAATATCCTGTGAATCCAACCATTTTAGAAACGCAAGTTCTTTTTCAGCTGCGTTGATATGATTTATGAATAGACTTTGATAAAAAGCGCCACTACTCTTAGTTTCTGATGCCGTGATGTGCTCTATTTGCACTGCGATCTTTTGCCAATTCGTCTCCTTATTGCGCACCGCGCTGTTGACTTGGCTTAAAAGAAACGGATGACCATTGACTTCTTTATAAATGACCTCAAAAATGTCGTCTGGGCATTGGTCGCTCAGATTGCTATTCAATAGCTTCAGGCTAAGATCTCTATTCAGAGACTTTACACGATGACGGGTCGTGCCTGATGGCCCAGTTTGAGAAGTGATAATCAGTTTATAGTCGTTATTCACTTGTTCCTCGAACAACGCGATTACCTGCGGCAAATCTTTTTCTAGGCCGTCGATGATTAGAATGTGTTTGAAACGCTCCATCAATCCAAAAAGATTGACCGGCACCCCAACACGATCCACAGATAATGATCTTAGATCGGAACCGTCTTTAAAAGCCGTACCCTGTATCCAAAGTGGTGTCCAGCCTTTCATGGTTAGTTTGAGCTGTTCAACAATCTGCAGCGCGAGGTATGTTTTTCCTATACCGCTAATACCATGTACCACCACGTGTTTAGATGATAAAAGTTTTTTGACAACATCTTTCGCATCTTTTCGTTCGAGATTAAATTTCGGGGACTGCGGCAGGTCGTTGGTAAAAATGAACTCATTTTTTATCTGCTGTAAAGCCGGTACAAGAGGTACCAGTTTATCAATATTAAACATATCCTGCTTTTCGAGGAATTGATCTACGATATATTCACCGATATATCTTCCATCATAAATGTAGATATCCTTATTCAACATAGCTCCAACTCTGACAGCGAAAGCATTCAGGTAAGCATATTTTTGTGGTCCACAAGTTCTGTTAGAAATCAAATAAATTTTTGAGCACTGAGGCGCGACCTGTTGGCAATGGCGCAAGTCATTCTTTATTTTTTTATTCTTTTTATCTTAAGTAGCCTGCTTCTTTACCCACTTCAAATACCTTTTCAAAATGTTTAGAGTTGGCGTCCACCGTGTAGCCAACAGGTTCGCCAGTTACTGTTTGACCTCGCAATTCAAAAGTTTCGCCATTTTCGTGCTCTAAAATAATCTTTACTAATTGAGGGAATACCTGAGAAGATAAAGTGGAAATTGATTCAATGACCCTTTCTTTGAAATAAGCGTTTAGGTTCGCTGCCATTTAGATATGTTGTGATAATTAAGAATAAAGTTTAAAGTTGTGAATAATAATTGATTTTTATGAGATAATGAAATAAGGCTGAACGTGCCCTGGTAAATTAGAAATACCTATATCAGAAATTAATGATATGGTTCTAATGCAAGGCCTAACACCTAATTTACAATAGTTTATTCTTTTGCATTAAATTATTTGGTAAATTCGTATTGCATTAGGCATCATGTCATTCCCCCACAACCCCCACCGATCGACAACTGGTCGCCTAATTACGTGAGGGGAATGACGCAGCCTATACCCAACTCTCTGACCGCTTCCAGTCTCTGCTCTATGTATACGCCTGGAAGATCATCAAGGACAAAGATGAAGCCGCCGACATAGTTCAGGAAGTCTTCCTTTATCTCTGGGACAAACACGAAAGCATCAAATTTGAAAGCACTATTTTAGCTTATTTATGCAGTGCCTTCCGTTATAAATTCTTCAACCTGCTGGATAAAAAGAAAGTCGGGCTGGGCTCGAACCAGGGGCCAAAAGATTATGAAGTCTTCTATCTATCAAATAAGTTAAAAAAGGCAATAGATTTGTAGTTTACTCTGTTATTATTACCATCAAAACAGCAAAAATAGGGTTCCTTTAAAAGATTCATTCTTAATAGTTAACAGTTTAAATAAACATGTTTTACCCTTGTTTTACTTTTTTGCAAAGTCAGAATTAAGATAGAGATTTTATCCAACCTATGTACCGACCTCTTGCATAAATTTTATCAATTAAATAGTAATAATCAACTCATATTCACGTATTTAAATACGATTTCGGATTAGTATCGTGAATAATTCATTTAGGGAAAATGATGCGATAAATCACAAAAAAAGCACTTACAATTTCGTAAGTGCTTGATAGTCAGTGGAGAATATCGGAGTCGAACCGATGACCTCTTGCATGCCATGCAAGCGCTCTAGCCAGCTGAGCTAATCCCCCCTTAATTATGTTTGCAGTTTTGCAATTTTGGATATCTTAATATCTGCCTTCGCAATTACCTATTGCATGCTATTAATTGCCTTTGCAACAGGATGGCAAAAGTAATAAAAAGATCATAAGTGCCAAATAACATTTTGAAAGGCTTTACTACTATCGAAAGTATAAAAAAGTTGAATAAGACTTTGTAATTATTCCTGGCTCTGCCAACTTATTGTGGTCGCTGATATAGTAATGTATCAAGTTCGTTACAATGCTTTAACTCTAATTGATTTCCACAGGTATAATCTTATAAGCAATTTACATTGCTTAAAGGCTTTTGGTGTAAAAAAATCCAAGATAAAAAATTAACCATATGGATAATCATTAATTATTATTTAATAAAATTATAATTAATGTATTATAATTTGCTTTATTCTTTTTAAAAAAAAATAACCTTCTCTTTAAGCTAAATTACCTATGACCGAATTTTATTTTTTTTAAGTATTTAATAATTATTAATCCCGAAACAATAACTTTTTATATCGGATTTTCGTAAAAACCGGAGTATGCTTATAGTTAGATTGCGGTTGAAGAAGTGAGTGGATGAGAACTAATAGCTTTTGGGATTAAATTTTTTAAATAAAAAACAGATGTTATTAACAGCACCTTCAAAAAGGATCCATTTTTATTTTAAAAGGCCTCAGGTTTTATCAGATTTAGGAAAAAGGATATTTTCAAGCAGTAACTATTTTGGTAATAGGGCTTATTATAAAGCTATTTTAAACCAATATACCAACCTCTATAGTTATATAAATATTCTAAGAGGCACTACCGATTCAAATTCAATACAAACAGATATTGATATTCAACCTGCTGTACTGGGTGTCGGTACCAAAAATGTAGTATCAAAATACGGAAGTCCTATTTTTATTTTTAAAGAAAACAAACTAACCATTTTTGTATACAAATGGAAGTTTAATGGAATAAAAACACGATGTGAAATCCATTTTTACGATAATGAGGCATTCCTGATTAACTATAGTTACAATCAGCTAAACAATAGAGAAAAAACGCATATTTTAGAAACTTTTGCTTCAAAATATTTGGAAGCTGATAGCCGGAATACTAACTTAACTAATTGCAAGATCATTGATAAAAATAATAAAACTGTTTATATCGATGAATTGCTTCAGGGATTTAAAATTACTTACATTGGGAATAAAGAATCAGATTGGCATACCAGTTTGACCAACGAGATCAATGCTAAAAAGGAAAAACAAACCGCTAAGATAAAGACAGCAGAAAAACATTTTTATAGTAAAATCTAACAATTTCAGCATATTCCAAACTACTGGAGATCATTCTTTTGGGTTTTTTGATATAAAAAAGTCTGAATTACTAACCCTGATTGCTGAATTTTATTTAATTTAGAACGTCATTTAGATTTAGTGCTCATCTACCGGGCTATTGAATTCTTCTTTCTAATATGATTGTTTATATTTATGAAGAACGGTTTACTAGTATTCCTATTTTTGATTTTATCGTTTCGGGGATATAGCCAATGTACTTTAAGTGTAAATCTCTCATCAACAAGTTCAGCGATATGTTCAGGAAATAGCACCGTTTTAACAGCCACGCCTTCAGGTGGTACGGCCCCTTATACTTATGTGTGGAGTACAGGGGAAATAACCTCATCCATCACTGTAAATAAAGCTGGTAGCTACACAGTTACAGTTAGTGATAAGACCACTGGTTGCCAACCGGTTAAGCAAAATATAACTATTACAAGTGCAAATGTTCCACTTGCGCCGACGGCAGCACCGCAAGTGGTTTGCTTTAACAGCCCTGCTACACTCACAGCAACAGCGCCCGGGGGCACCTATCAATGGTATGATGCTGCTATCGGAGGGAACTTTTTAGCCACAGGCGCTACTTATACTACGCCTCCAATATCAGCAGCCACTACTTTTTATGTAGAAACTACAAATTCTGGTTGTACAAGCCCGCGTACAGCGGTTAATGTTACACTTCCCGGTACCCCCGGTACTGCAGGCGCGACAGTATGTGCTGGTAATACTGCAACGTTATTGGCTTCTGGAGGTGGAACTTATGCCTGGTATAATGTACCTTCAGGAGGAAGCGTATTGGGCACAGGCTCTACCTTTATTACCCCGGTGCTTTTAAATACCGCAACTTATTATGTTGTGGTAACAAGCAGCCTTGGTTGTGTCAGCGCCCCGGTTCGTGTCGTTGCCATAGTGAGTCCTCCTCCGCAAGCCCCAACGCTTGCCCCTGTTGCTGCAGTTTGTTCCGGATCGGGAGCCACTTTGCATGCAAGTGCTCCTGCGGGGATATTTGATTGGTTCGACGTTCCAAATGGTGGGACCTCTTTAATTTCTAGTCCGGATTATACTACGCCTGCTTTATCAACCACAACTACTTATTATGTACAAACTTCACTAAATGGTTGTGTTAGCCCCCGCACCCCTGTAACCGTAACGGTAAACCCGATACCCACTGCTCCGGTTGTTCAGCCTGGTACTACATGTTCAGGAACCAGCGCTACATTAACCGCAACAGCCCCCGGTGGCATATATCAATGGTATGATGCCCTTAGCGGCGGAACTTTACTCGCAACAGGTGTTACGTTTACCACTCCGGTTCTTACAAACTCAACTACTTATTATGTTCAAACTGTTAATGGGGGATGCGTTAGTCCGCGCGCGGCAGTAAATGTAACCATAAGTCCTCCACCTGCAGCCCCCACAGCTTCCGGGTCTATTGTATGCCCCGGATCTTCTGCTACCTTAACGGCTACCGGCTCAACCGGTACTTACCAGTGGTATGATGCAGCCACAGGCGGGAATTTATTAGCTAATACTGCCGGTTATACAACCCCCGCGTTATTGGCCAATACTACTTATTATGTGCAAACAACTGTATTGGGATGTGTTAGCGCCAGAACAGCGGTAACAGTAACCGTTTTTCCCCCTGCAACGCAGCCCACGGTTTTAAATACCAGTACCTGTTCTGGCAGCACGGCTACACTTACAGCATCAGGTGCAAGCGGTAATTATGAATGGTACGATGCAGCCGTTGGTGGAAACTTATTATCTGCAAACCAGGTATATGTTACGCCCGCGCTGATAGCTAACACCACTTATTATGTACAATCTACATCTGCTAACGGTTGTGCAAGTGCCCGCACGCCTGTAACTGTAACCGTAAATGCAATTCCGGCAACACCAACAGTATCAGCAATACCTGTTTGCCCTGGCTTACCAGAAACCTTGACAGCCAGCGTTCCTACAGGTACAGTTCAATGGTATGATGCTGCATCTGGCGGGAATTTACTTTCTACAGGTAATTCATTTACCACGCCGGCATTAGGTGCCAACATTACCTATTTCGTTCAAAATACAATCGGAACATGTGTTAGCCCACGTATTGCAGTAGTTGCTTCGATAATTTCTGTCGCTAATCCCCAGTTTCAGTATTCTTCAGGAACTTTTTGTACTTCAGGCTCAAATCCTGCACCCATTATCAATAATCCATCAGGCGGCACTTTCAGCGCTTCACCGGCGGGATTGAATTTTGTAAGCACAACAACCGGGCAAATTAACGTGGCGACAAGTGTCCCGGGAAATTACATTGTCGCGTTTAGCAGTAATGGTGCATGCCCGGGCACTACCACCGCTGCAATTGGGATTGTTACGCTACCTGACGCACATTTTTCGTACAGCGGATCTTACTGCACCGATGGAATAAATCCTTTACCAACATTTCCCGCCGGATCAAGCGCCGGAGTATTCAGCGCTTCGCCCGTCGGGCTGACTTTTGTAAATAAAAGCACTGGCGAGATCAATTTAAGTGCGAGCAGAGCCGGGACATATACGGTAACCAATACGATAGCCGCAAGCGGAAGTTGCGTAGCAAGTGTGATCAATTCAACAGTAACTATTGATAAGCAGGTTACTGTTAATGCCGGACCGAATCAAACGGTGCCCACCGGTACTCCAGTTCAGCTGGCAGGAACTATTCTCGATGCTCCGGGCGGGAAATGGTCTGGTGGAACGGGTACTTTCTCCAATCCCAATCTTTTGAACGCTGTGTATACTCCTGGTCCGGGAGAAAGCTCGGCTGCGCTTACGCTATTATCAAATGATCCTCCCGGCCCATGCGGACCAAGATCCGATAGGGTTAATATTACTTTTAGTTTTCAACCAGCCGCGCCAACTGTTCCTGGAAAATCGGTTTGTATGGGAGCCTCCACAACTTTATCAGCAATTGCACCGGGTGGCACATACCAATGGTATGATGCAGCTGCAGGCGGAACATTGTTGACGACAGGGCCAACTTATACAACCCTGCCACTCAATGTAAATACAACCTACTATGTACAAACTACGATTGCAGGTGTTACCAGCACCAGGACGGCTGTAACAGTGACCGTAAACGCCATACCTGCAGTGCCGGTGGTACCGGCGCCAGCCCCCATTTGTGCCGGAAATACAATTGCGCTCACAGCGAGTGGTTCTGTTGGTACTTATCAATGGTATGATGCGGCCATCGGGGGGAACTTGTTATTTACCGGCAATACTTATACAACCTCCGTATTAACTGTTAATACAAGTTATTACGTGCAGGCAACACTTAATAGCTGCACCAGTACCCGTAACAGGGTGGATGTATTGGTAAATCCTATCCCTGCTGTAAACAGTTCGGGAACGGATAATATATGCAGCGGCAATGCACTGAACTATACCATCACAGCCGACATTGCGACAGCTACCTTTACGTGGAGCCGCGCAGCTATTGCCGGGATCAGTAACCCCGCGATAATTAACCAGGCATCGGCTACTATTACTGAAGCATTAATAAATACCAGCCCTAATCCTGTGAATGTTACCTATAAAATTACGCCATCTACAGGTAGTTGTGCAGGTGCACCTTTCAACTACGTAGTTACGGTTTATCCCTCACCTGCTGTAACCAGCAATCCTGCGGCAACTATTTGCAGCGGAACTTCCTCTGATTATGCCGTAACATTTAATGATCCCGGTATATCTTTTAGCTGGAGCCGCGTAGTAGTTCCGGGAATAAGTAATGCAACTGTAACAGCGCAAAATTCTTCTGTTATACGCGAAGTTCTGTTTAACACAACTAATTTGCCCATTGATGTTACTTATGTATTTATTTATAAGATTGGGGGTTGTTCTGGCACACCGTTTAATTTTGTTGTTACCGTAAACCCTACTGCCGGTATAACAAGTAGTGCAACGGGTACGGCTTGCAGCGGGACGCCGCAAGGATACGTTATTACATCAAGTATACCATCAACATTATATAACTGGAGTCGTGCTGCGGTACCTAATATAAGTAACCCTGCGGTAAGCAATCAAACTTCGGGAATCATTAATGAAGCACTGATCAATACTAGTGCAATCCCTGTTAAAGTCACCTATTTGATAACGCCCATGGCAAATACTTGCCCGGGAACTCAATTCAAATATATAACTACCGTAAACCCGCAAACGCCTACCCCGGTGGCTAATGCAAACTCCCCTGTTTGCGAGGGCACTACAATTCAACTTAGAACTCTTACCATTCCCAATGCTACTTATTTGTGGACAGGCCCCGGTGGATATACCTCTAATTTACAGAATCCCGATATTCTTAATGCCACTATCGCCAATTCAGGAACTTATAATTTATCTGTCACCCTGAATGGTTGCCCCAGCCCGGTATCGTCTGTTCCTGTGATTGTCGATCCGCAGCCCATAGCTAACGCAGGTACGGATTTGCTGGAATGTACAAATGTTGCAGCTATACAGCTTAATGGGTCAGTGTCTATAGGCAGCGCTATATGGTCTACCAGCGGATCAGGAAATTTTTTACCTTCAACGGTTGCTTTAAATGCACAGTATATCCCCTCAGCGCAAGACAAATTGCATGGTTCTGTGGTACTTACCCTGTCCTCAGCAGGAAAGGACGATTGTTCAATATCAGCCCCACACATTACGATAACATTTCAGTCTCCTGCAATAACAAGTGCTCCATCTGATGCGGTTTGTACCGGATTGCCCCAAAAATATGTTATTACATCGAGCACACCTACAGCTACTTTCAGCTGGAGCCGCGCAGCTGTAGCCGGGATTAGTAATCCCGCTGTAAGCGGCCAGACTTCGGGAACCATTAATGAGGCTTTGATCAATAGTGGCGCTACAGCAATTGATGTTATTTACATGATCACAGCTATAGATAATAGCTGCCCGGGCAAGCCTTTCACTTATACTGTTACTGTGAACCCGCTCCCGGCAATTCCAGCTGTAAGTGCTAATACCCCTGTTTGTGTGGGCACTACATTGCACCTGCAAACATCTACCGTAGCCAACGCAACTTATTTGTGGACGGGACCCAATGGATATACATCTAATTTACAAAGTCCTGATATTCTTAATGTTACAGCCAGTGATGCCGGGGTTTATAATTTATCGGTCACAGTAAATACCTGTATAAGCCCCGTATCACCTATTGCAGTTGTTGTAAACCTTCAGCCGGTGCCTGTTGCCGGTTCTGATCAGGCTGTATGTTTGAATGCCACAACAGTACCACTTGCCGGATCGGTAAGCGTTACCAATACCGGCATATGGAGTACTAGCGGAACAGGTACATTTTCGCCGTCTAATACTACTTTAAACGCACAATATATTCCGTCAACACAGGACAAAACCAGTGGCTCAGTCAAGCTTACATTATCATCAACCGGCAATAGTTGCAGCGTATTAACATCAACTCTGACCGTGCAGTTTAAGCTTTTGCCTGCGGTAACTGCCGGAAATGATCAAAGTGTTTGTTCGCAGGATGCAGCTTTATTAGATGGCAAGATCATTATACCTGGCGGGGGTGTCTGGAGCACATCAGGAACCGGAACTTTCGTCCCTTCCGCCAATCAATTAAATGCTTCTTATGTTCCCAGTGCTGCTGACATAAAAAATGGATCTATTACCCTTACGCTAACTGCTAACGCTGCCGGTGACTGTTACATTCCAACGGATAAGCTGGTGGTAAGGTTTATACCACCACCAACAGTAAATGCCGGGGGAACGAGATATGTATTAAAAGGAAAAACTATTACTTTAGAACCTGTAGTTAGCGATGAAAATGTAACTTATTTGTGGACACCTGACGTTGAGATCGCCAATAACACATCAAAAAATCCGGTTGTCACCGGGAATGTAGATATCACTTATACACTTACAGTGACTGATAGCAGGGGGTGTGTGGCATCAGACCAGACTTTTATAAAAGTATCGCCCGAAATAGTTATTCCCAACACATTCACTCCTAATGGGGATGGTATCAATGATCAATGGAATATTAAGGGACTTATCGCCTATCAGCAAGCTGTAGTGGATATATTTGACAGGTATGGCCAAAAGGTATTTCACTCCATAGGCTATGGCGTACCATGGAACGGTACCATTAATGGTCAGATTGTGCCTTTTGGGGTCTATTATTACATTATAGATACCAAAATGAATGGCATCATACTTTCTGGCCATATCACAATTGTAAGATAATTGAATCCATTGAAGGTCGATACGCTACGTAGGTAAAAAACTAAAAATTTCTTTAGGTACCAACAGGAAACCAAACTGTATAAAACAAGTAAAGCCCCTGATGGGCAGGGGCCTTTACTAACCAATTATAAACCTAAATTATGAGAAGACTTTGTTAAAATTTTATGGTGTAAAAGTAACACTATAAAATGAAATGTATAAAATACATTTGTAATTTTTTTGTCACTATTTTAAATAACACCTGTTAACATTGAATTTACATTAACGAAATACTCAAATAGATATTATTTGTATAAAATTTGAGTGTTTAATTTTTATTTATTTATGTTGACGATGTAAAAGTAAGAAAAAAATAAGAAAAGCAACTATTTTTTTAATGAAATCATCATAAAGATAAAAAATATGTTAAAAAACAGCACTAATGTTGCATTATTCGCTTAATTATGGCTTTCTAAGTAGTTTTTTAGATATTTTTTCTTGTAAAATATTAATTATGTGTCTAAATTTCAGATGTTTTGAATATAAAGTGAAGTTATTTGTAATTTTTTTGATATAAATAGGAGTAAAGTAAAAAAAGATCGATCGCCATTTTCTAAAACCGCTCATTTTCGTATTTATTATACATTTTCATCTAAAAATTTTCAAAAGACGCTTTTTGGGCAGCAATTCATTCGAAATATTACTTAGCACAAACATCTTTTTCCGACCGCTTTTCCACCTTTGCCAAAATTTTTTTATCTCATGTCTTCTGTTAAACAAGTTCATCCCGAATTAACCTGGTCAACTTTATGGGTAATGACTATAGCCACAGGGTTAGTTGTGGCCAATTTATATTATAATCAACCCCTTTTGGGTGATATGGCAAAAAGCTATCATGTTAGCAATAGCAAAGTTGGGCAGGTGGCAATGCTTACACAATTAGGTTATGCCACCGGGATGCTTTTTATAGCACCCCTTGCAGATATGTTGCGCCGCAAACGCCTGATTATGATCTGCCTTACTTTGGTTATACTATCATTAATGCTTACTGCTATCGCGCCAAATATTAACCTGCTGATCTTTTTTAGTTTCCTGGTAGGTGTATTTTCTTTGATTCCACAATTGCTGGTGCCCATGGCTGCACATCTGGCAAAACCTCACGAACGTGGAAAAAAGATAGGTTTTGTAATGAGCGGCCTTTTAGTAGGAATTTTGCTTTCCCGGGTTATTAGTGGATTAATTGGACGTTATTTAGGTTGGCATGACATGTTTTATATCGCAGCAGGCCTGATGGTAATTATATGGATACTGCTATTTTTTTTACTTCCGGAAATGGAGCCAGAATATACCGGCAGTTACAGATCACTTATGCGTTCGCTGATTTCTTTAATAAAAAAGGAACCTGCTATAAGAGTTGCCTCATTAAAAGGTGCATTATGTTTTGCTTGTTTTATGGCTTTTTGGACCACGCTTGTATTTTTATTGAGAGATAATTTTAATATGGGTAGTGATGCTGCCGGCTGGTTTGGGTTGGTGGGTGTAATTGGCGCTTTAGCAGCAGGTTTGATGGGTAGGTTAAGTGATAAGATGGATGCCTACAAGATGGCCACATTTACCTTGCTGCTAATAATTGTATCCTTTATTATTTTTATTTTTTCCGGTCATAGCATAATTGGGCTAATTATTGGTGTGATAGTTCTGGATATGGGCGTACAGGCAACCCATATTTCAAATCAGTCTATTATTTATGCATTGCATCCCGAAGCACGAAACCGGATCAACACCATTTATATGGTAGCTTATTTTATAGGCGGCGGTATGGGTACCTGGTTGGCCAGCCAGGCTTGGGGTTATTATAAATGGGCTGGTGTATGCTGGGTGGGTATTAGTTTGTCAGTAATTGCAACTATAGTACACCTGGTTAACCAAAAAAATGTCCAAAAAAATTAATGAGTGTATAGATAACTGGCTATTCCATACAACTTGTATTACACACTTTTGTACAGTTACAATCAAATACCGTTTTTTGAAATGGTATAAAAAGTTATCCCTCTTTCTCTGATTTGCTTCTCAAAAAAAACTTTTGTAAAGGATGACCTTTTTTAGGACAGATGAAAATTTTTGGCACTAAATTGGGAATACACGTAATAGGTATAAAGGATATGGTGGCTATAAAGAAAAAAATAGTAGAAAAAGAAGAACAGGAGTGGGAAGACCCTATGAACCCTGAAAAACCCTCTGACGACCGGGATAAAGAACAAATTGAGCGGCTGTATGAGGAGGCGAAGCGCAGGAAAGATAATCTTAGCGAGAAAGATCATATCGATAGAAAACCTAAAACAGACTAAACACGTATAATAAGTATAACCCTTAAAAGCAATTTTTATGAACACTAATAAAACAACCTCAACAAGCAAATTAGTAAAGCGTTTTGATAACGAATTGAAGTTGCTTTTAATAAGCGATCTGAAGAATATTAAGCGTGTCAAAAAACAATTTATCAATACTTTGTCCGTAGCATAGAAGACACTTAAATTATTACATGGATCAGCCTGTGAGAACTAAAACCAAATCATCAGCAAGTAAGTTATCATCAAGCTATGATAAGTTGCTGAAAAATATGCTTATTGAAGATTTGAAATCCTTTAAAGCTAAAAATGAATTTGTATACACCAATCAACAGATGCAGGTGCAAGTTTGCTTGTCAGTTGCCTGATCAACATACATACATCTGCCTATCAAATCCGTTTACAGATACTTATAAAAAAGATAAAGCCCCGTAATTTACGAGGCTTTATCTTTTTTGGCATATTTGATGATCAGCCTGGCCGTTTTTTCTGATGCGCCGGGTTTCCCCATTTTATCGTGCAGTTTATGATAGTTATCCAGCATTTTATCGCGATATGCCTTATCATTTAAGATCAGGTCCAGTTCGTCATTTATTTTTTGAGGGTTACAATCATTTTGTATTAGCTCTTTCACTACGCCATCATCCATGATGAGGTTTACAAGCGATATAAACCTGATTTTAATCAAAGCCCTTGCTATAGTTATACTAATGGTATTACCTTTATAAACCACGATCTGTGGAACATCAAATAATGCAGTTTCGAGATTGGCGGTACCTGATGCAACTATTGCCGCATGTGCATTGTTCAACATATCATAAGTAGCATCAAATAGTACCTTAATGCCACTTTCCTGCAAATATTGCTCATAATAAGAACTATTGAAAGACGGTGCGCCGGCAACAATCAACTGGTAATCGGGCCATTTTTTGGCAACGGCTATCATGTCTGGCAGCAAGCGGCTGATCTCCTGCTTTCGACTACCAGGTAAAAGGGCGATTATTTTTTTATCCGATAGCTGATTTTTTTGACGAAAGGCTGTATCCGGTTTAAATGCGGCAACCGCATCAAGCAAAGGGTTGCCCACATAATCCACCTCCATGCCCCATTTTTTATAAAAATCTACCTCAAAAGGCAAAATGCAAAACAGATGATCAACAATGCGCTTTATTTTTATAACACGCTTTTGGTTCCAGGCCCAAACCTTAGGCGAGATGTAATAGCAAACTAAGAATCCATTTGCTTTACCAAATTCGGCTATCTTTAAATTGAATCCCGGGAAATCTATCAGCACCAGCACATCTGGCTGCCATGCGGCTATGTCATTTTTACAGGCTGATAGATTTTTTGAAATAGTACGCAGGTTTGCCACCACCTCCACAAAACCCATAAAAGCCATCTCGGCATAGTGCTTTACCAGTTTGCCACCTTCTGCAAGCATTAAATCGCCGCCAAAAAAACGAAACTCCGCCTGTTGGTCCTGCTGCTTTAACGCTCTCATTAAATTAGCCCCATGCAGATCGCCAGAGGCCTCGCCGGCTACCAGGTAGTATTTCATAGCCGTTAAATATTAAATTTCCAGTTATTAATTAATGGTATGGCATGATGGGCCGTCATATCAAACTGCACAGGAACCACAGACACATAGTTATTATCCAGCGCCCATACATCTGTATCTTCACCCATATCATTTAACTGGAAAACACCGGTAAGCCAGTAATAAGGCCGCTTGTGCGGGTCCATGCGCTCATCAAATTCTTCGGCCCATTTGGCATTAGCCTGGCGGCATATTTTTACTCCTTTAATATGTTGAGTATTCGGAAAATTTACATTGAGCAGGGTAGATGCGGGCAAACCGTTTTGCAAAACCTGCAGGGCTATTTCTTTTACGTATTTTAAGCAATGGCTAAAATTAGCCTGTAGTGTATAATCATCCAGTGAAAAACCAATGGACGGAATACTCTCAATAGCCCCTTCAACCGCCGCCGACATGGTGCCTGAATAAAGAATATTAATAGAGTTGTTTAAACCATGATTGATACCGGAAACACACAGATCGGGCTTTTTGCCTTTAAAAACCTTGTTTACGGCAAGCTTTACACAATCAACCGGTGTTCCCGAGCAACGGTAGGTTTCTATGTCATCATAAATTTCAACCTTGTCCAACCGCAAAGGACTCCCGATGGTAATAGCATGCCCCATACCCGATTGCGGGCTATCAGGAGCAACAACCACTACCTTGCCCAGTTCTTTCATTACATCCATTAAGGCTTTAATGCCGGGGGCGGTTATGCCGTCATCGTTTACAACAAGTATGGTAGGGGTGGTTTTTTTCATCTCGCCCAAAATTAGTCATATTTAATATATGCTCGTGATTGAAAAGAAAAAGAGGCGCAGGTGCTAAATAATTTTCTTCACACCCGGAATTAATACAATCACTGAAGCCAATAAAAAGCTGCCGATAACTGCCAAAGGAGCTACAAATAAAAGCTTAATAGCGGGCTCGATATTCCAGGCACTTACCAACAGGGCGAGCGAAATGAGCACGAGCGGGTGAAAAATATAGACGGCGAATGTAAGCCGCGATAATTTGCTGATGCGGACAGAAGGCTTGTTCCACAGCATTCTTCCGCGAACAAGCAACCCGACAATAATAGAAAAGCCGATAACCTGCTCCCATACGGCGTAAAGGAGCGCCTGCCAGTGCGGGCCGCCGCTCCACCAGCTGCCATCCATTTTCACAGTCTTTTCTATCACAAAAAAGACAAGGAAAAACAGCAGCAGTCTTAAAGCATATCTGCCCAGCGCTTTACCCGTTTTATCGGAAATTGTATTGAGCCAGTTGTTTTTGGAAGCGGCCAGGCCCAGTATAAAAAGCGCGATATATTGTGAGAAATGCCCCGGCTGAAAGCCGACCGGATGCAGTACCCATCCTACAGGAAACGCCAATCGTACCAAAAAACTAACGACACCTACGCCTGCGGCAAATAAAACTATTCTAAGTGCATTGGGTG
Source organism: Mucilaginibacter sp. (assembly GCA_028288085.1). Classification (GTDB taxonomy): domain Bacteria; phylum Bacteroidota; class Bacteroidia; order Sphingobacteriales; family Sphingobacteriaceae; genus Mucilaginibacter. The sequence continues at coordinate 12 of JAQBOK010000250.1, read as the reverse complement.
TGGCTATTGGTT
>JAQBOK010000246.1 GCA_028288085.1 Mucilaginibacter sp. | reverse complement strand
ATAAAAACTCTTTATAAACCAAAAGATATTGAGGCAAGTATTATAGCTTTTCTTGCAGAAAACTCATTGAAAGTTGATGATATAGACTTGGTTATTACAGGTAAAAACGGTGATCTGAGGAATGATGTGGTGTACAAGCAATTAGGCCTTTCGTTATTTAAAAACACATCAATAGCTAACTATAAGCACTTATGCGGAGAGTATCCAACTTCATCCTCATTTGGGTTGTGGCTGGCAGCTAATATTGTTAAAAAGGGGATAGTTCCGGATGTGGTTATTGAGAGAGGTAAAGCGGGAACAGCCCCTAAAAAAGTGCTGATCTATAATCATTATCAAAATAAGTATCATTCATTAATGCTCGTTTCTGCTATTTAAATTGACCCCATGCTGGAAATAACGACTTGTTCAATATTGATAAAATAGCCCATGAAAATGGCGTTATTCGGGCAACCCTTGGCATAAACTCTGATTCTGAAATTTTAAAGGGACATTTCCCCGGTCAGCCTATAGTGCCTGGCGCTTGCATGCTGCAAATAGTAAAGGAAATTTTGGAAAGTGCATTAGATAGTTTGCAGTAGCTAAAAAGCAGATCATTTGAAGTTTATTGCAATGATCGACCCGTTAACCATGCAGGCGGTGCAGTTAGATATATCCTATAAATATATTGATGGAGGTGCTATTAATGCTAACGCCAAATTAAGTAACGGCGAGGCTGTTTGCTTTAAGTTTCGGGGGGATTTATAAGAATATAATATTCAATCCTGCTTGCGCTCATTACTGAACTGCACATAAGGCAACCCTAAATCCTCGATAAGCGCTATCTTCATTCGGCGGGTTTTTGGCACGGTTGGCTGATCGTTCATCATTTGCACCGCTGCCAAAGCTTCCGCCCCGGTTTACACGGTCAATGCCCGATGCAGGGCCTAAAGGATCTGTAACATTTCCTCCGGGATAGGGCCCACACCAATCACGGCACCATTCCCATAAATTACCGGGCATATCCTGTAATCCCAATTGATTGGGCTGTTTCCCCCCAACGTTTCTTGGACCGGCAGGAGGATTACCAAAGCCTTTGCCGGTATATCCCAAAGCGCTGTTTTTAACATACCAGGCTATACTGTCTAAATTATTTGTAAATGCAGATTCTGTAGTCCCGGCTCGGCATGCAAATTCCCATTGGGCTTCTGTAGGCAGTGTATATTCATAACCTGCTGGTAGTCTCCCATGGGCGCGCTCCTGTTGATTGAGTTTCCGGCAGAAATCCATTGCCTCGTTCCAGCTTACAAAATACATAGGCAGCCGGTCATCCTCATTAGCCATGATCTTGTCGGGATCGTTTTTATCAAAGCCCATAAAATCGCTTATTCTAAGCTTCTTTCCTTCAAAATCATATAATGTTTCGTCATTAAGCATTTTAATCACCTTATCGCGCAGACCAACACCTGTAACCGCCTTCCATTGGCCAACAGTAACTTCAGTATTTCCAAGCCAATAGCCCTTGGTCAGGGTTACGGTGGTTTGCGGACTTTCATCAGTCTTGCGCCCCGGTTCTGATTCCGGACTGCCCATTACGAATTTCCCCGGTGATACCCAAACCATTGGTAGTACATTATTAGCGGATAATTGTATATCCCATGGCTTTCCGGGAATGGCGTGTATACCAGAATTTTTCTTGCTTTGAGCGTAGCTGTTACCGAAAATATGACAAGCGTAAGTAAAGCAACAATTGTTGGTGATTTCCGGGTACGGCTTTTCATTGTCATCAGTTTTATTGCATTTCTGTAGCTAAAGATATACTATAATAAATCCTGAAATGCGCCACGGGTGCAAGAGTCTCGCTGTGGTTTAGCATTAAATCTCTTACTTCTTTTCGTGCTTCTCAATATAATCTGCCATTGTATTTATATCTACAAGCACTTTACGGCCTTCTTTGGGGTCCTGTATGGTTATCCCATATTCCCGTTTCAGCAATACGATCAGTTCCAGTGAGTCAATAGAATCTAACCCTAATCCATCACCGAATAAAGGTTCATCATCTTTTATATCGGCAGGGGTAAGGTCTGTTAAATTTAAAAATAGTATGACCTGGCTTTTTAATTTCTCTTTTAACGCTATGGTTTCCATTAAGTAATTATATTAAATTTTTTCTTTTCAATCCCAAAAAGGTTATAAACTGAAATACAAAGGTAATAATGATTATAGGTATTAAATTACCCAGCACATCACGTAATCTGCCGCCCTCAAGAAACAAACCATAGTAGGCCTGCAAACACCAGTGCATAGGCGAAAAATTTGCGAATGTTTTAAGTGAGGTATCCATTGTGAAAGTAGGAACCATTAAACCGCCAATGGCGGCCAATATAACAATAGATATGGCCCCAAAACCATTGCTTTGTTGGTGTGTTTCTGCAAAAACGCCCACGCAAATGGCATAGCTTACTGCACACCAGCCGCAAACCAAAGTAACCACAAATAGGCCAAAAATATCTGATGGCAGGTTTAATGCCGGTAAATTTATCAGGGGAAAAACCCATATTCCTAATGAAAATATTACCGCCGCCTGTATTACCGTAACAGCAACATAAGTAAGTTGCTTTGATAGTAGCCCCACCAGGTAATTGGTTGGCAAGGTTTTTAACCGGATAAAACTACCATTCACTTTTTCCCTTACCACACTGCCACCCAATGACATGATCACAAAAAACATGGCGAAGATTGTCCAGGCAGGTACATTATGCTGTGCGGCATTAGGGGCGCTGAGAGTGCCGTTTTTTGAAACAGGGATCTCGTTGATAGAGGCTTTATTATTCAGCATCTCGTCTTCCAGTTTCGGGGGCAGTTGTTTTTCATTTATAGAAAAGTACAGGCTCCGTAATGTTTCCCTGCTTTCAACCAACTGCAGCGCGCTTCTCAGGCCTCCCTGCACCGAAATGCGCATGGATTCTTGCAAAACCGGGTTATAATAAAGGGTTAACGGATCAACCTCCCCAACATTCTTTTGTGCCGAATCAGCCTGCAAGCCAAAACTGGTTAGTGCTTTACCTGCAACACTTTTAGACTTAGCCCTTACTTTTACCGTAAAATTTGCAGGGATCACTACGCTTAGCAAGGCATCCCTTTGCTTCATGGAATCGGCTATAGTTTCTTTACTTTGATTTTTTGGGAGTTGCGATACCTTAAACATCCCGATCTTATTAATAGTCTTTATCAGTTGGGCGCTTGATTCGCCGGTATCCCTGTTACAGATTAAAATAGCCAGTTTGTTTTTATTGATAAGCTTGAAAGTGCTGTTTTGAATATCGGTTACCACAAAAACCAATACAATCGGCATAACAAACATCAGGGCAAGCCCGATACCGTCCCGAACCAGCACCCTGAAATCTTTTACTATTGTGGCCCAGAGTTTAAACATTAGTTCCTGTATTCCTTACCGGTTAAATTTAAAAATAGGTCCTCCAGGTTTTCCTGGTGGTGTTCTTTTAATAAGTTTGTTAAGCTATCCTGCACTATTATTTTGCCGTCGTCTATTAGTGCTACCTGCTCGCACAATCCTTCTGCCTCACTTAACTGGTGCGAAGTATAGATCAATGTAGTGCCATTTTTATTCAATTCCATCAGATAGTTAATAATCGCATGCCTGGTTTGCACATCTACACCAACGGTAGGTTCGTCCAATATCAATATTGCCGGATTATGTATTACACCTATCGCCAGGTTAACCCGCCGTTTCATACCTCCCGAAAATTTATCCACCTGTTTGTTTCTTACAGCTTCTAACCCCAGTATGTGTAATAACTCATCCGTTCTTTTTTTGATCTGCTGGCTGTTTAATCCAGACCATGCCCCAAAGAACTCCAGGTTTTCAACCGGGCTCAATTCCTGGTAAAAAGAAAAATCCTGCGGAACGAAACCAAATAATTTATTTACCGCTTTATTTTGTTTGCCAACATCAAGTCCTAAAAGGTGTATGTTTCCTACACTGGCCGAAAGCAGGCCTGTCATTAGGCTTAGTAAAGTGGTTTTACCGGCGCCATTGGGGCCAAACAATCCAAACCTTTCTCCTTTCCTCACTTTTAAATTCAGATTAGAAAAAGTAATGCCATCATTGCCCGGGTAATGAAACCCCAGGTTCTCAATATTCACAGCCAAATTATCAGTTACTGCCATTTTATCTTTTTTAGGGCGAGGAACGCATCCTTTTCCAATACAGATATTTCTATCAAATAGTCACCCATCAAATTAAAATCTTCCTGGCTGCCTATCCTGCCTTTATAAATTCCGGCCGCTTGTACCGCAGCCGTGCGCCAAAGGTCGCCCGCCTGTGTAAACATTTTAGAAATTTCCAGCAATTCCTCTTTTTGCAAATAGGCATAAGCCTCCTGCAAAAAGGCCGCATAAATATAGCGAAATCCGCCGCCCCCGGTGCCTATTTCTTCCTGCATCCGTACCAACTGGGCCAGGTATAAACCTGCCTTTTGTAATCCTAATTTACCCCGCCATTTTTTTATTTTTTCGCCGGTGTACTTAATGCCCTTTACCCCGGCGAAACTCCCGGGTATATTAAGCATCAGGCTAACATTCTTTTTTATGCCGCTAATGATAGCCTTTTTTATTTGCTCATCGGTAATTTCCACCGTATTCTTAGGATAATAAATTTGCCCTTTGGGTGCAAGGGCCCCTTTGGCAAACCGCACACGTTCCAGTTCGTAACTGGTTAGTGTGGTTGGCTTATCCATTACCGGATCGCTGATAAGATAATTATCCGCTTCCTTGCCGTAAACAATCAAATTGTGGGCATTAAAATGAAAACGATATTCACGCGGAAAATAGGAAAGATAATAAACCCCAACCTGGCAGCCAACGGGATTGCCCGCTTCCAATTGTTCATTTAAAAAAACTTCTGCCTTTTCTTTTGAGCTGAATTTCTTCCGCACCACAGGTATTCCCAATGCGTTGCAGGTCCGTTTAAAAATATAGCCGGGAAATGTGCGGAACGCGATAGCTGGTCCATTGTTTATTTTGATAAGCGGGACATATGTAAAAAACAATCCCGCGCCTATGCCAAAAGCTAACGGTTCTGTTATTTTATTTAATGAGCTTTCGCGTAGTAAACTGCTCGTAACCCCTGATTCGCAATGTGCAGACTGGTAGTGTTCAAAATCAAGCTTCATGCACATTCATTGTTTTTAGGTCACCAACCTTTACATTAAAGGCTTCAGCATATTTTTGAAGTTTTTTATCTGATAATTTCTTGAATACACCGGGTTTTAAATGCCTTTTTATCTGCCATTTCCAAAAACCGGTATAATCTGATAAAATTCCGATATCCATCAACCGGTACTCCATAAAAAACAGTAGCGGGCTGACCTCGTTATTTAATACTTGTTGTTTGGCTTTGGCTTTCCGTTCTTCTATATCTTTCCAGGCTACATCAAGCGCATTGATCTTTACATCCCAGCCGCTGCTTAATTCAGTAACATACTTGCCTGAACTATCTGTGGCATAGCAAACCTCCTTTGTGATCTTTCCGAGCGAACTCATATCCTGTGGAACATTTTCTTTCTTCATATCACAAAACTTTAATTCCTAAAATTAACAGACAGTAAGCATGGCATACATATACGAGAACCGCGCGCTTTCGGGAACCAACAAAAGAATTTTTTCGCCCTTTTTTAACCTGCCGCTGTTAAACAGTTCATTGATCATTAGGAAAACTGATGCTGCCCCAACATTGCCCACAGTATATAAATTGATAAACCATTTTTCGTAAGGAATACCACCTCCATATACCTCAACAAGATCATATATCTTACTCTTAAAAAAATCACTCGATATATGCGGTAAAAAGTAGTCAATGTCGGTATTGGTAAGTTCACGCCTATCAAATATTTCTTTTATTTTTTTGCCCCCCAGGCCAACAATATTATCACTTAGCAAAGTAATGTCTTGCTTTATGCTGAAAATGGATTTGTTCATGATTTCCCCGGGCGTATAATCCATAAAACCTTTTAAAGTGCCATCTTCCTGCTTTTCTCCGCCCATGTACATGCAGGTTTCCATTTCGTTGGCGTATGAAACGCCTTCTATCCAATCCAGGCGAAGGCTTAATCCATTTTCGTTTGGTTTGTTCGACATTAAAAAAGCCGAAGCGCCATCAGAAAGCATCCATCTTAAAAAATCCTTTTGAAAAGCGATGAAAGGGTTTTCTTCCATTTCTTTTAGCTTTTGTGCTTCTTCTTCAAAAACATTCGAAACTAATAAACCGGAAAAGCGCTCAGAGCCCGTAGCAACTGCCAATTTTACTTCGCCGGCCTTGATGGCCAGGTAGGCGTATTTAATGGCGTGCATGCCAGCGCAACACACTCCAGAGGGCGATACCACCTCAATCGCTTCTGCTTCGGGAAGCCAGCCGTGCGCCATTACTCCGTGGCTCGGCATAACCTGGTCCGGAGATGATGTTCCGCAGGATAGTAATTCAATTTCTTTTAATTTCTCCGGACTGTTTTTAAATAATTCCTTCACTGCCAAAGCAGTCATTTGGGCGTTAGTATGAGTTGATTTTCCATTTTTATCTAAAGCATAGTAGCGGTTAACGATACCATTATTTCTCAATACGATCTTTTTCGACTTAGAGGGCCGACCGTCAATATAGCCCAAATATTCTTCCATTTCATCATTCGAAACAGGGTTATTTGGGAAATAGGCAGAAGTAGAATTTATATAAACTTGTTGGGTAGACATTGTTTTAATTTACTTGTAAATAGTTTAATTTTTTAGCTTTTATTCTTTTGGATGAAAATGGTCTGATAAATATAGCATCTAATGTAAGCAGAACAGGCGCGCCCAAAAACAGGGCTATAAAAAGATAGTACTTAAATGCCGATAGCCATGGAGTTTTATTCTTTCTTTTGGAAATAAATTTGGCCCACACAGCAAATATAATTTTTGCTTTACCTTCTATAAACATCAGCGGGTATTTGATCACAACCGCTTTTTGTTCAACCAATTCCTCTTGCAGGCCATCCCAACTACCACTAAGTAAATGCGGGGCAACTATTGCTCCAAATAGTTGGGTATTGGTTATATCTTCTTCGGCTACGCCCGGTTTAGGAAAAAAATTCAGGTACTTATCCCTTTTACCTGTAAGCATCCAATAAAAAATAGTTATAAAGCTTATAGGATTGGCGTGTTTGTCAACCAGTGCGATATTACCCACCAGGCTTGCGCCTGCCTCTTTTAATGTGTTCCTTATCCTGTCATAAGCATTAAGCCACATGTTTCTGCCGGCGCTGATAGTGATAACCGGTGTACCTTTTAAAACAGCCCTAAAATCCGGATGGTTTAGCAGTGAATTAGATGGTATGCTTGGTGATAGAAACCAGGGTTGATACCCCAATATGATAAGATCATACCGTTTTTCTTTCAAAACAATAGGATCCAACGGAGTTGGTATACTCAAAACACAATCGGGCATTACCGAAAAAAATCGTTTGCCCGTCCATGGAAAGGCATAATCGGTAACTGGTTTAATAAGTACTTTTTCAATTGTTGCCCCTGCTTTATCAAGCGGCGCCGTAAATGAATCAATAATTTCGCCCAATTGCCCTGATTGCGTATAATAAATAGCCAAAACTTTTTTATCCATTTTCCGGCAAAGTTAAAAACTAATCTCTTGAGCGGGGTGAAAAATCTTCCTTATGCAATACTTTAGAATTATTACAGTAATCCAAAATAGCGTGCTGAACAGCTGGTGACAGGTTTTTAAAATCCTTCACTACTAATGATCTATCCTTTTCTATATCTGAACGGTACTTTATAATTTTTGGCGCATGCTCTTGTACGGCCAGGCGCAAAAAATGAAATTCTGTATTGTCATTATTAGCTAATATAGCCGTTTCCAACTTGATACGCCCTTGTTTAAAAAAGCTGAGCCGTTCTTTCGGCCTTTTAACCAGGCCTGCTTTTTTCATCAGTAATGCACCTTCGTACCCCTCTTTTTCTTTTGCTGGGGCATCCTTCAGTGCTTCTATTTCATTTTCAACGGCAGCAATGTCGCCTGATTTCATCACAGCATAAAACCCGGCCTTTTCGAATTTTTGAGGTATGATTTTCCCTTTGGCCCATCCCACTGATGTCAAAAAAAGCAATACAAAAACTATTTTCCATCTCATAAAAACATCTTAACAGTACCAAACATAATAAATAATAAATGCCAATACAACACCTATAAAAAGCATAAAACCAGCAATATCCTTAATTTCGTTTATTATAACAATCTATTTAATCAGTTTGATATTATCTGATATCATGCTTTAAAACTAATTAACTTTTGCTTACTTTGAGGCTGCAATTTTTTTAGTAAATAATTTTATTGCTTAAAACAATACCTCTGTTAAGACAAGCTAAGGTTATAAAAGTTTAAAAATTAATTGAGTGAGTAAAAACGTGCCATTTTCGGGCTTATGGGCAGTTATTTTAGGTGGATCAAGTGGTTTTGGCTTTGCCACGACTGAAAAGTTAGCGCAGCAGGGTATGAATATTGCCGTTCTGTATCGCGAAACCTCCATAACCGAAAAGCCCCTGCTCGAAAAGTTTTCTGCAATAGCCGCCGAAAATGGGGTGACTATTTTACCTTACAATTTAAATGCCCTTAACCAGGCAGGCCGGGATGCATTTATAAGGCAATTTACAGAGGCGGCGGGTGATCCGAAACATAAAATAAAACTTTTATTACATTCCATAGCAAGGGGTAATTTGAAGCCGCTTGTTGCAGACGATAAAGCTGGCAGCGATTTTGATGTTCTTTCTATTGAAGACATCCAGTTTACCACCTACGCTATGTCAAACAGTTTGCTTGATTGGACGAAAACAATATTAAAAGCAGAACTTTTTCATTCGGATGCAAGGATCATAGGTTTGACCAGTGAAGGCGCACATAAGCACTGGGATGGCTATGCCGCTGTTTCTATTGCCAAAGCATCGCTGGAAAGTCTTGCAAAATATATGGCGGTGGAATTTAGCAAATTCGGTATAAAAACAAACCTGGTACAGGCTGGTATTACAGATACATCCTCATTAAAAATGATACCGGGCAGCGATAAATTATTAGAAATAGCAAACACCAGGAACCCGTTGGGCCGGATGACCCAGCCGGATGATGTGGCAAAAGTTATTTATTTACTATGTACTGATGAAGCTTTTTGGATAAATGGTTCAATAATTCATGTGGACGGTGGTGAGCATTGCCGATAATTATAATTATAATAATGTACAGATATGCAAATGAATTTATTCTCGAATATATATTACGTTTCTGGTGTTTTGCATTTACACATCTGTAATTAATTTTATTGTATGCATAACGAGATATTAAACCATTTGCCTTATAAATCGTCTTTTCGTTTTGTAGATAATATATCTGCGCTGGATGAAGATGGAGTTACAGGTGAGTATACCCTGCGGGAGGGCGCCTTTTTTTATGAGGATCATTTTGTTGGTAACCCGGTTACACCGGGGGTAATTATAACCGAAATTATGGCGCAGATAGGGCTGGTGGTTTTAGGTATATTTTTGATATTAAAAGATGGTGAACTGAATATTAGTGAAGATGCAGCAATGTACCCTTTGCTTGCATCAACTGAGGTTTCGTTTCATAAAATGGTTTTGCCCGGTCAAAAAGTAACGGTTATTTCAAAAAAACAATATTTTCGTTTCGGGAAGCTGAAATGCTACGTAGAGATGGTTGATAGTTCGGGTGATATAGTTGCAAAAGGAATGTTCTCAGGCATTGTAAAAAGAGTGGATATAAAAAATGGATAGGCGTGTTGTGGTTACTGGTTTAGGGGTTGTAGCCCCTAATGGTGTGGGAGTGCCCGCCTTTTTAAATGCCATTCAAAATGGAATATCAGGAATAAAATTTGTGCCACTATACCAGGAACTCAACTTGAGTTGCCAGGTAGCAGGCCTTCCTGAATTTGAATGGGAGAGTTTAAGAAAATATATTTCAGATGTTAGCTTTCATGGCTTAAAAGGAACCAACATAGGTTATGGGTTAACGGCTGCGCTGGATGCCTGGACTGATGCAGGCCTTCCTTTTGATACGGATGAGCCGCGGTGGGAAACAGGTTGCGTATTTGGCAACAGTACTCCTGATAGCGAAGCCATGAAAATAGTAATTAGCCGTGTTGACAATAAGGAGGCTAAAAAATTAGGCTCACGCGTTGTTGAACAAACCATGAACAGCGGTGTTACCTCTTATATCTCGGGCCGCTTAGGGTTAGGTAATAAGGTAATTACTAATTCATCGGCGTGCGCTACGGGTACACAGGCTATTTTAATGGGTTACGAATATATTAAGCATGGTTATGCAAAACGCATGGTGGTTGGAAGCAGCGAGCATGTAGACCCTTACGTTTTTGGTACCTTTGATTCTATGCGTGTATTATCGCGTAAATTTAATGACCGCCCGGAACAAGCATCGAGGCCGATGAGCTTGTCGGCTGGCGGGTTCGTTCCCGGTTCGGGTGCAGGGGCATTGATTTTGGAAGACCTTGATTTTGCCCTTGAGCGTAATGCGATCATTTATGCCGAAGTATTGGGCGGGTCAAGCAATTCAGGCGGGCAACGTGGTGGCGGCTCGATGACTGCAGCCAATTCAGCAGGTGTTGTCAGATGTATCGAAGAAGCAATTACTAAATCAGGCATTCACCCGGGAGAAATTGACCTGATAAGCGGTCACCTAACCGCTACAATGGCCGACAGGCAGGAGATACAGAACTGGAGCCAAACATTGGGCAGGAGCGGTAAGGACTTTCCGCTCACCAATTCTATAAAATCGATGATCGGGCATTGCCTTAGTGCTGCCGGGTCTATAGAGTCAGTGGCATCGGTATTGCAAATTATGCATCAATTTGTGCATCCAAATATTAACTTAGAAGATCCAAATCCGGAAATAACTAATATGGTAAGCTCTGAAAGCCTACCAACAACTATAATAAAAAAGGAAATTAATATTGTGGCCAAAGCTAATTTCGGCTTTGGTGATGTTAATTCTTGTTTAATATTTTCAAAATTTAACAACTAATGACCAGGGAAGAAACTTTAAATGAACTTAAAACGGTTATAGCGCCTTATACAACAAATAAGGAAATGCTGAACAGCATTAATGATGAAACAGACCTGATAAGGGATTTAAAAATTAATTCGGCCAATTTGGTAGATATTATTATTGACGCGGAAGCTAAATACGAAATAGAAATTGATTATGATTCAGCTGATAAAATGATCAATGTGGGCAGTTGTCTGGATGTAATAACCGAAAAACTCAATCAAAAATAATGATCAGTACGGGCAACGATATTGTAGCGCTAAAGGCTATAAATATTGCCCGTTCCAAAGAGCATGCGTTTTATTCAAAAATACTTTCTGTTTCTGAGAAGGAACTTTATGACCAGCAATTCGCCGGTGAAATAACTTTCGAAAATTTTCTTTGGCTATCATGGTCTATCAAAGAATCCGCTTATAAATACCTGCAAAGAATTACCCCTGAACTGGTTTTTTCGCCAACTAAAATTATTATTAAGCATCTTTTAGTTCCTGTTGGTGACACAGCAATTGCATTCGGCGACAAGGAAACGGAAGGTTGTGGCTTTGTTAATAAGACAGTTTACGAAGGGATTGTAGAATTTGGAAACCATGCTCTGTATTCCCGGTCGGTGATCGGGGCTGAATTTATCGCTTCGGTGGTAAATAAAGAAGCTGATTTTGGGAACACCTGCTGGGGCATACAAAAGATAGAATCGAAAGAATCTAACTATCAATCCAAAGCGGTAAGAACATTTTTACTTAACCGATTAGTCCGCCTGTTGCCGGATACCGACCTGCACATTGGTAAAAGCCAAAATCGTTATCCTATCTTATTTAATAGATCAGAAGAAATGCCGATCCCAGTTTCTTTGGCCCATCATGATCATTATGTTGCCTACTCATTTCAATTAAAATAATCAGCAAATGGAAACTGCATTAAACTCCCGCCGGAACTTTGTAAAAACCACAGCAACAGGTCTGGGCTTACTCACATTGCCAAATCTGTTACACGCAAAACCCGGCACACCTGCCGAAAGGAAAAAGATTGTTTGCTTTGGAGGGCATCCTGATGATCCTGAAAGTGGTTGCGGGGGCACTTTAGCCAGGCTGGCCAATAATGGGCACGATGTCACCATTATTTATCTTACTACCGGCGAGGCTGGCATTGAGGGCAAAACCCACACTGAAGCAGCTGCGATAAGGAAACAGGAAGCTATAAACGCTTGTGTGGTTTTAAAAGCTAAGCCTGTATTTGCCGGACAAATTGATGGCGACACCATTATGGATAACGCCTGGTTAACCAAAATACAAAAAATGATTGTTGATGAGAAGCCGGATATTGTTTTCACTCATTGGCCTGTTGATAGTCATAAAGACCATCAGATAGCCAGCCTGCTGATGATACAAACATGGGTGCGATCATCTAAAAAATTTCCCCTTTACTTTTTTGAAGTGTGCACAGGAGAGCAAACCATGGGTTTTCGCCCTACAGATTACGTGGATATTACCGCTACGCAGGAACAAAAACGAAAATCAGTTTATTGCCATACAAGTCAGGACCCTCCGGGTATTTACGGCTGCGGCCATGCCGCGATGGAAGATTTCAGGGGTAGGGAATTAGGAGTGAAGGCTGCGGAGGCTTTTGTGATGATGACCGGGAAAGGGATGGGATCTGGGATGGAGTATTTGTAGCGGAAACGAATAAACA
>JAQBOK010000234.1 GCA_028288085.1 Mucilaginibacter sp. | reverse complement strand
AACCTTATCTGCCGCCCATTGATTTATATAACAAGTACTTACAAACGATATGGGAAAATAACTGGATCACCAATAATGGTCCATTAGTAACAGAATTAGAAAAGAGTTTAGAGAAATATTTAGGGGTAAGTAATGTGCATTTTATATCAAATTGCACTACCGGACTCCAAATTGCTATTAAGGCGGCAGAAGTAACTGGCGAAGTAATTACATCTGCATTTTCACATGTGGCAACTATTGATGCCATGTTATGGACTAATTGCACACCCATATTTGTTGATATCGATCCCCAAAGCCTATGTATTGATCCATCAAAAATAGAAACTGCCATTACGGATAAAACAAGTGCTATATTGGTTACACACGTTTATGGAAATGCCTGCGATGTGAGAAAAATTGAAGAGATAGCCAAGGCAAATCATTTAAAGGTTATTTATGATGCAGCCCACGCATTCGGTGTGAAAATAAATAAGCAATCAATATTCAATTATGGCGATATTTCTGTAGCAAGTTTTCATGCCACAAAATTATATCATTCGGTAGAAGGTGGGGCAATTATCACCAACGATGCCCAATTGGCGCAAAAGTGCAGGTTGATGAGCAACTTTGGAATTAACCAAAATGTACCGGGCATACTAGGTATAAATGCTAAAAACACAGAGTTTCATGCCGCCATGGGATTGTGTAATTTACCTAAAGTGGCTGATTTTATTTCAAAGCAAAAGTTACTTTCGGAAGAATACAGAAAACAGCTGTCATCATTAAACCTGCTATATCCAACGGTAGCTACCAATGTTGATTACAATTATGCCTATTTCCCTGCTATTTTTCCTTCGGAAACAATTTTACTATTGGTTAAAGAAACGTTAGAAAAGAATGAGATATACCCCCGCAGATATTTTTATCCCTCTTTTAATGACCTGCCTTTTTGTAAAGGTAACTATTGCCAGGTATCGCAGGACATATCAAAAAGAATATTGTGTTTGCCACTCTATTATGAGCTATCAATTGAGGAAGTGAAATTAATTACCAATGTAATTATATCTGCAGTTAATGGCTTTTGATGAGTTATTGATGAAGTACAACGCGGACCCTATCACTCATAGAGTCCATTTTTTCGATCATTTCTTCGGCCGAATCATACTTTAAAATAAGTTCACCCAGTGAAGAGCCTAAATTTTCAAAGGATTTTACCCAATCTCCGGGCTTAATAAACAGTAATTGTTCAACAATATTCTGTCGAACTGATTCGTCAATAATAACATCTTTAAAATATCCCTCGTTTTGGGAGTGAAGCGTATAACATGAATAATATTTCGCTTCCCGGTACATACAAAGGTCACCGCAATCAAGTCCCAAAGCACAGTCAACAACGTACTTAGCCATATCAATACCGGTGCTGTACCTGATGATTTCAGAAATAAGGTTTCCACCGCCCCTCGGGGCTATTTCCATTAAAAAAAGCCGGTCATTCTTGTCAATCATCATATCAAAATTCAATTCCCCCGCTTTCATATTCAGCAACTGCATCAATCTTTCAATTTCATTGTGAGCTTTATCTTGAATAGCTAACGATCGCTGAAGAGGAAAACTTTCGCCAACCGGGGCAAAGGGATTACCCGCCAGATCAAAATGTTCTTTTCCAAAACATCTGAATACTAATTTCCCATTCAACACAAAGCCATCACCGGCTATCTGGATATCTTTATCAATGTATTCTTCAACAATAACCTTTTTTACCCTTGAATAGGAAATAGCTGAATTAAATGCCGGGAGCAATTGTTCTAAACAGCTTACTTTTGATACCCCTTTACTGCCTGATGAATCAACGGGTTTGATCACAGCAGGGGCATTAACTGATTTAAAATACGCCTCAACCTCCGGATAAAACGAAAAACTGCGATGCCATGGAACTTCAAAATTGTGCTTCAGCAAGAAGTCCCTAAAAAGATCTTTACGGGTTAGTATCTCAACCGATTCGCGTGGGTTTCCCGGCAAGTTTAATTTTTCGGCAACATAAGCAGCAGTAGGGGCAGCCGGATCAGACCCAAAAGCAACAACGGCGTCTATTTTTAACCGGGTAGCCAGTTCCAATACTGCATCCTGGTCTATGGTGCTCACATTATGATATTCATCTGCTAACTTATGCCCCGGATTATCGGGCAAATAATCACAAGTTATTATATAATGACCTTGCTGTTTAGCATATTTAATAGGAGGTGTTTGATAAGGAGATCCGCCTAAAAACAGAATTTTTTTTCTCATCAAGGTTATTATAAATCAGTATAGCTTTTAACGGGTAATTTATTGTGCAGATTAAATGGGTCATCATATTGGTTTTCCCCTTTTACTATAGCCGTTAATGTAAAAATCAATATTTTAATATCTAACCCCAATGAATAATTTTTGACGTACCATATGTCCATCCAGGCGATATTTGATTTACCCAATTTAGTATTACCGCTCACTTGTGCTACACCGGTTAGTCCGGGTTTAATTAGTACCCTGCCTGTGCGCAAATTTTCATCAAAGTCAAATTCAAATGGTATAAAGGGCCGGGGGCCAACAAAAGACATATCGCCTAACAAAATGTTGAATAATTGCGGTAGTTCATCAAGTTTTGATCTTCTTAAATACTTCCCTATAGGGGTAACGCGGTAGGGGTCGGGTTGATCCTGGAATAATCCAAAATGATGTCTGTATAGTGTCCTGATCTTATAAATAGTAAATAGCTTACCGTTTTTTCCTACACGTTTTTGACTGAAGATCGGGTTGCCGCGGGATTCTGAAAAGATCAGTGTTGCAATAATCAAAATTACTGGCATCAAAAACACAAGCAACATTGCGCTAAACAGAAAATCAATTGCACGTTTAATCACCCATTTAAAATCGGATGCGTGATCACCGGAAATAGAATGATCTATTATACCCATAACAATAGAATGCCATTATCAGACTTGTGAATACGAAAATAAAAGAAAGTCATCATGTTTTCTTTAATTCGACAGAAAATCAATAAATTCGATTTAGTTTATTAAGTTATTAAATATAAATGATTTAGCAAATCTTATCTAAACGGGAATCGGTTATGAACGGTCATTTTCTCAAAACAATAAATTACTCGGAATCCTCCAACTTTAAGAATGAGTTAAAAAAACTGATCAAAGCGCACAAAGCGGTTCATTTGCAAGGGGTGCCCAGCCGGTTGGATCATATAACATTTTACACCGATTTGGTGGATACTATTGGCAAAGTTGTTAATGTTGGTGAAGATGCTGCAACAGGTAACTTAACAGGGGAGCGCTGGACCGATGTTAGATACATTAAAGATATGGCTTCTACTTTCAGGCATAGTAATACAAGGCAGCCTTTACATACTGACGCCGCCTATACAAATTGCACATTCGATGTGAATTTTTTTTTCGCACTTGAGAATGCTGAAATTGGAGGCGCTACAGTTTTTATTGATGGTGCTGATCTTATTCATATTTTAAGAACCTATGAGCCCGGATTATTTGAAAGATTAATTGATATTGAAATCGTTTTTCAAAAAGGCGATGAGCCTGTAAGGGCTAAAAAGATCGTGGAGATATTTGATGATCATTATGAGTTAAACTGGAATTATTTCCGTGTATCTGACGAAAATTCAGAGGATATTAGAAATCTATGTGGTGATTTTAATAATTTCCTTGAAAATAAAATTGTAGCAGCAGGGATACTAAAGCCAGTTTATTTGCAGGCAGGAGACGGTTTGTTTTTTCATGATGACCAGGTTTTGCATGGCCGGAATTCTTTTTACGGGAACAGGCATTTAATAAAAGGTGCATTTGATTTTAGTTAAACAATAAAAGTTAATGCCCCTTTTGCATCTCTGAAAATAAGAAATTTTAAGTCTTGGTCTGGTATTAGCCCAGCTTTTCTGTATTTAACTTACAATAATTAAAACACAATGATTATATGAATGGCGAATTACACGGTATCTGGAGAATAATACCATCACCTGCGATAACAGAGATAATTGCCCAAAGCAAATTCGATTTTCAGATTTTCGACTGCGAACATGGTTCATATGATTTTCAAACACTTGAAAATGATATCAGGGCGTGTCATTTGCATCATTGCGCTTCTTACGTTAGAGTTGGCGGTTTAAATCAGGCTGAGGTACAGCGCTGTCTTGATTTAGGTGCACAGGGCATTATTTTTCCCCAGTTACAAAATTATGATGATTTTAAACAAGCCACTCTGATGGTTAAATATGCCCCGGAAGGGACAAGGGGATTTAATCCCTTTGTAAGAGCATGGAGCTATGGATTTAAAACTGGAATTGATAAAACGCCATTGTGTATAGTTATAGTTGAATCGCTTAAAGCGGTGGAAGATCTGGATAACATACTTTCATTATCGGCAATTGATATGATATACATTGGGTCTTATGATCTGTCGGCCCAGTTAGGTTGCGCTGGTAACGTTGCCGATCCAAAAGTTTTGAATATGGTGGAAACAATTATAAAAAAATGCACCCAGGCTTCAGTCCGTGTTGGACTGATGATATCAGACCCCGATCAGTATAAAACGTATAAATCATTGGGAGTGAGTGCGTTTATGCATACAATTGATAGCGATCAGCTTAAAAAAGCTTTTACCAGGACAATTAACGAGTTAAATAGTAAAGGTATTCTGTGATATGAAGATATCTGTTAATCAGCTTAATTACTAAATGAGTGTACTAAAAGTAGCCATTTTAGGTAGCGGCAATATAGGTACTGACCTGTTGATCAAAATTCAGCGTTCTGAATACCTGGAATGTACTTTATTTATCGGTAGAAACCTTTCTTCTAAGGGTGTGGCTAAAGCAATTAGCCTGGGCATTAAAGTTTCTAATGAGGGTATCAACGCTATTATTAAGGATCCCGATTGCTGTACATTAGTTTTCGATGCTACCTCAGCAAAAGATGCGATAGATCATTGGGCGATATTAGAAAAAGCAGGAAAAACTGTAGTGAATATGACACCGGCAAAAATAGGCGATTTATGTATACCTGCCCTTAATCTTAATTATGCGGTTGATCAAAAATACTTTAACATGGTTACCTGCGGTGGGCAAGCGGCTATACCCATTGCAAATGCCATAGGGCAGATGTATCCCAATATGGAATATATTGAAGTGGTGTCAAGCATTTCATCCTATAGCGCGGGGCCTGCAACGCGGCTAAATCTTGATGAATATATTGAAACTACCGAAGCCGGCCTACGCACATTTTCGGGCGCTAAAAAAGCTAAGGCTATTTTGATTTTAAATCCGGCTGTGCCATGCATAGATATGCAAACTACAATTTTTGCGAGAGTTAAGGATCCCGATATGGAAGCATTAACGCTTGCTATTAACGATATGGTTAAAATGATAAGATCATACGTTCCCGGTTACCAGTTATTGTTTTCACCTATCTATCAGAATGGCCATGTTTTAATTATGATAAAGGTGCAGGGAAATGGTGATTATCTGCCAAAATATGCTGGTAATCTTGATATTATTAATTGTGCGGCAATTGCAGTAGCAGAAAAATGTGCAAAGAATGTAGCAATTGCAGCTACAGCTAATTTATAAACCAGCTAATGAAACACATTCTTATAAGCGATCCTACGCTAAGAGATGGTAACCATGCCGTTTCACATCAGCTTTCTGCCACCCAGGTTAAAATATATTGCGAAGCCGCCAACAGCGCCGGCGTTCCGGTAGTAGAAGTTGGGCATGGTAATGGTTTAGCTGCATCGTCTATCCAAATAGGCGAAAGTTTAGAAACCGACCAGGTTTTATTAGAAACGGCGCGTAAATATCTCACCAATAGTAAACTTGGAATACATGTGATACCTGGCTTTGCTACTATACAACGAGATTTGAAAAAAGCTATTGATTGGGGCGTTGATGTGATAAGGGTCGCCTCCCATTGTACCGAAGCAGACATCACACAAAGACATATCGGGTACGCTAAAGAAAAAGGAAAAGAAACATACGGTGTGCTGATGATGACACACATGGCATCACCGGAATTATTGGTAGAAGAAGCTCAAAAAATGGAACTATATGGGGCCGACGGAATTATTATTATGGATTCTGCCGGTGCTTACTTTCCTGTTGACGTTACTGAAAGGATTACTTCATTGGTTGCCTGTCTTTCCATTCCCGTCGGCTTTCATGCCCACAATAATTTAGGAATGGCAATTGCAAACAGTATTGCAGCTATTGAAGCAGGGGCAACCATACTTGATGGATCAGCCAGGGGGTTTGGCGCAGGAGCAGGAAATGCACAATTAGAAGTATTGATTGCAGTAATACATAAGATGGGTTTTACAACAGGTATTGATCTGTACAAAATGCTGGATGCAGCAGATATCGCCGAAAAAGAATTGATGCCCTTTGTGCCTGCTATTAAATCCGAAAATATTTTAAGTGGTATAGCTGGCGTGTTTTCAGGTTTCTCCAAACATATTGATATGATATCAAAACAGTATAATGTTGATCAAAGGGAATTATATGTTGAATTAGGACGACGAAAGGTAATAGCGGGACAGGAAGATCTGATAATGGAGATCGCACAGGATATTGTTTCTAAAAGGAATAATAATAACATGATTAATTTATCAAGTGATTATAAAACTAATGGAAAGCATGCGGGGTAAATTTCTAAATATTGTCCAAATAGTTTTTTATCAATAAATTGTAGACAAATGTTAAAGCCCGGTAACGCATTTCTTGACTTTCTGAAATTACAGGATGGGGCGGATGATAATCCCAAAAATGCAGCCATTACAAACCTGGCGGGCGGCTGGACCAGTCATGAAATTGATAGTCGATTATTACAAACCTACCGTGACGTAGTAAATGACGATGTTTTATTTAAGCAGAGTAACAAATATTCTTCTTCAAATGGGTTCAGTTCGGTAATTGAGCAGGTTGCCAATTATGAACGTATAATATTCCATGCTGATCAATTAAGCAATGACGAAGTCTTATTAGGCCATAGCGCTTCTAATTTGCTGTTAAATGTTCTTAAAGCCACTCTTGATCCGGGCGATACAGTTTTGTTAAACAGACCATATTATCCCAATTTTGTATTTCAATCTCAATTATTAAGGGCAAATATTGAGTATTATGATACAGTAAATGAGGATCTCGAAAATACAATTAATGAGGAAACCCTGATCGATAAAATAAGAAGCTCTAAATGCAGGGTGTATCTTATTTGCTTGCCAGATAACCCACTTGGATTCGTCTATTCTCAAACACTACTCAACAATATTGCTACGGAACTTAATAAGCAGAATGCCTATCTGATCATAGACTACTCGTACAAAGTTTTTACTTATGAAGAGGTTCCAAAATACTATGGAAACCGGGGGCATGAAAATATAGTAGCTGTAAATTCGTTCTCAAAATCATTCGTGTCTATGGGCAGGAGATTTGGATATGTTGTGGCAAACAAAAATATCATAGATCAAATCAGATATAAACAGATCGTCGACCTGCTTTGCCCGGATTCCTTACACCAAATTGTTATTAGAGAATATTTAAAAAACTCATTGCCTAATGGTTCGGTACATAATTATCTGGCCGAAGTAAACGCCCAATATAAAGAGACTTTTAACTATTGTAAATCAATTTTATCAGATGAGGAAATAACTTTTGCCGACAGTAAAAACGGGATCTATTTTTATATCAGGGCAAATAAAACTTGCGAAAGTATGATGCACGTACTGGATGAAAAGCAAATAAAAATATTATCAGGGAAATTATATGGTAGCCCGGACAATTATTTCAGGATTTCAATCGGGCCACTGATACAGGATACAGCTAAATTGTATTCAACTCTTAATTTTATTGTGGATATTATAAAATAACCCCCTCTCGTCAAACCAATACCTTTTCTTCACAAACATCCGCATACAAATTATTTAACTCCATTAAATAATTATCCCAATTATAATTATTGATTACCGTAGTCCTCGCATTTTTAGAGATGCGTTGGGTTAATTCATCATCTTTCATGGCCCTTGTCATGGCCTCAATTAAAGCATCCAGATCATTAATTTGAACCATCAAACCATTTACCTCATGCTCAATCACATATTTCATAGATCCATCGGTAGAAACCACCGGTATCAACCCGCATGACATTGCCTCTAACAGGGCCATTGGCAAACCTTCCCCATAAAGCGAGGGGAGCACAAATACCTTGCACTCATTAATAACATCTATCTTTTGCTGCCCGAAAACCGTACCCCTATAATCAATAGCATCAATTTCTTTGGCTTTGGTTTCTACATAATCCCTTAACGGGCCATCGCCGCAAATGATCAATTTTACAGGATAGCCTTTGCCGCGTAATTTCTCAAACGCCTGGATCATTAGCTGAACTCCCTTGGTTTTATGCAATCGTCCCAAAAATAAAAACTTTACCTTTTTTGGGTTCTTTTTATCACCCCCCCATTTAAACAAGTTGGTATCAACAGCATTTGTTAATACCTCTACGTTTGAAACATGGTACAATTGCATTAAAGCATTCTTTTCCACCGGACTTAAAACAAATATTTTATCAGCTTTATTTAACAAATATTTAATAAGCTTTAAAGTAAACAGGTCATTTGGCTTTTTGAGCAGGTACGTTCCCCCATGAAAATGAACAATGATTTTTTTTCTAAAAGCCTTACAGATCATAAATGTCACCATATCCCGGTAAGTAGATTTCGGATATAGCACGAAATTGAAATGTAACAGATCAAAACCATTGGTGGTTAATAATTGAAAAAGGTTTCTGTATGAACCGAAAATTTTCGAGGCCCTTTTTAAGAAGGTTATTTTCTCATTATCAGCCCTGCCTACTAACAAGTGAATGTAAGAAACACTTTTATTGTATTCAATGATGTTGTTTACAAGCGACGATACTCCACTGATATTAATATTTACATTTAAACTTGGCGAAGTAATGGCTACTTTCATATCATCATTTAGAACAAGATTTAAATATAATATAAAAAAGCTTGAAAGAAACACGGGTAGAAAAGGGATATTGTTAACCATGTGCTTTTTGAATTATTTTAACCTGCCCAATAGCTAACCGATTAAACAACCGTATGAAGATTCTCTTTTTGGCTGACGAAATACGAGTAGGGGGTACGCAAAGACGGATGATCGAGTTGATTAAGGGTCTACTAGCTGTAGGGGGTTATGAAATAACATTGGTTTCATTTACACCCGGCGTTGAATATCTGTATTTGCTTGATATGCCTGTACAATTGATAGAGATCAAAAGATTTGTCAAAAAAGACTTCACCATATTTTCAAAGCTCTATAAGGTAATTAGAAATTTCAAGCCTGATATTATTCATTCGTGGGGTAGCATGTCAAGTTTATATGTTTTACCATCTTTAATGTTCTACCGGGAGGCTAAATTCATTAATGGAATAATTGCCAACGCTCCTGAAAAGCTATCTGTTAGAGATAAACAATACTTACTTGGGTATCTGACATTTCCGTTTTTTGACGCAATTGTATCAAATTCATTAGCCGGCATCAAATCATATAATGCGCCAATTAAAAAATCATATTGCATTTATAACGGAATGGATTTTAACCGCTTTATGAATTTAAAGTCCAAACAATTACTATTAGACTCCCTTGGATTAAAAGGCGATGAATTTATTGTCGGTATGGTTGCGGTTTTCGAAGAGAGAAAAGATTATAAAACAATTATTAAAGCAGCCCTCAAGATACAGAAACAACAAGATAAAATAAAAATACTATTGATAGGCGATGGTAAACTTAAAAAACCAATGGAAGAGCTTGTTGAGGGTTTAAAACTAAAAAACATTTTATTTTTAGGCCACCTGCCGGATGTCGAAAACTATATCCAGCTATTAAATGCAGGAGTTTTAACCACAAACCATACTATGCATGGTGAAGGAATTTCTAATGCCCTAATAGAATGTATGGCAATGGGAAAACCAATAATAGGTACTGCAGGGGGCGGAACTAATGAATTAATAAGTAATGGGCATAATGGGTACCTGATTCAGCCAAACGATCCTGATCAGTTAGCTGAAAAAATCTTATATCTGTTTGATCATAAAACGCTTTCAGAACAAATGGGTAAAAATGGGTTGAAAATGGCAATTGAAAAATTTACATTAAATAGAATGACGAAGGATTTTATAGCTCTTTATAATGAGAAAAATAGGCCTTCTGAAAATAGTCTCAACAAAACCCGATAGCGAATTGGGCAATGCGTTAACGCCCGCCAAAGTGTTTTATTCCCCTCCAAATACCGTCAAAGCACCTGTTGCCATCAAATTAATTGTGCTTTACAATCAAATAATCTTAAAAAAATAAGTTGTAATTGCAGACTACAGCTATAGGCAGTTAAACACTTATCCTGTTACCAAAACAATTTTACCATTGATACCACCAGCCGAAAGCAAGTCCTGTGCCTGGGCTGCATCTTTTAATTTCATTGTTTTAGAGATCCTGATTTTAATTTTCCCTTCTTCTACAAGTTTTTTACCAAACTCTAATTTATGATAGGATGGAGTTGAAGAGATGAATTTAGCGGTAACATGATGTTGTTGGGCCAGATCTTCAGAAGGAGGCATTACGGCGCTCAATAATAAACCGCCTTTTTTTATTACCCCGAAGGATTTTGTTTGAATTTCTCCCCCCACCAGGTCAATCACCAAATCCGCGTCTTTTACCAGTTCAGTAAAATCCTGCGTTTTGTAATCAATCACCTCATCGGCACCTAATGATGTTGCAAGTGCCAAACCTTCACCCGATGCCGTACCTATAACGTAGGCCCCCAATGCTTTTGCCATTTGAACCATCACACTCCCTACACCACCTGCGGCACCATGTATCAATACGCTTTGTTTTGCTTTTAACTGACCACCTTCCACTAAAAAACTGTATGCTGTAACCAATGGAATGGCCAGTGCCACAGCTTCATTTGCAGTTACATTTTTTGGTGCCGTAGCTGCCTTTTCTTCATTAATCACCACATACTCCGCATAGGTTCCGCCAAATGTAGTAGCAAATACCTCATCACCAACTTTTAACCGGGAAACTTTACCGCCAACCGCTTCTATTGTGCCTGCAACATCCAGGCCGGGTATAAAAGGAAAAGACAGCGGAATTTGCTTTTGTAATGCACCCGAACGGATTTTCATATCCATCGGGTTAACTGTAGTGGCCGCTACTTTTATTAAAATTTCATTTTCTTTTGGCTGAGGTTTGTCAGCTTGTTCAAGGCGTATCACCCCAGAATCTCCGTAAGCTGTAAATTCTATTGCATTCATGTCATAAAGTATTTAAATGTTTAAATAGGAAATCCCTTAAATGTTCTTGGAAACTTTTAACCAAGGTAATCAGGTGGAAAAACCTTTTGGCCGTATTTTCCGGCAATGGCTATTAATTGCTTAATTGATTCAGGATCCATAGGTGGTGGCGGCAGAAACTCACCTAAGTCAACAGGCTTGCCTATTTCCAAAAACATTTCTTCCAGGCCAGATGGGACTACTGTACAAAGCAAATGTGCGGTTTTACTGTTCTTGTTTTTAAAACAGTGTACGATCCCGCCTTTTGGGATCACCACATAAGAGCCCTTTGTTGCAATATAGGTTCCTGCTTCAGATTTTACCTCCACTTCCCCATCAATCACATAAAAAGTCTCCTCGAAGTCTGGATGTGCATGCGGACCGGGGCCGCCACCAGTTGGAATAAGCATATCGATAGCAGCAAAGGCACCGCCCGTTTCTTTGCCTGCCACCAGGATTCGGTAAGTGTCTCCTATAACCGATAAATTTTGTCCCTCTTGTCCTCCCAGCGTGATCGGTATTGGTCTTTTATTCTCCATTTTTTATATTGATTAATCTTATAACAGCTTTTACCATGGTTGGTTTAGTTTATTATCACGTTACGGCAATTCCAAGACAATCAACAAAAAAACTCCTCAGAAATCAACCTGATGAGTTTTAGTGGAGCCAGGTGGATTTGTATTGCTCTTGTACCGTGCTGTTATTCAATATTTTATAATGGCTTAATTTGCTACTCACTGAGACACTAACCACTTTTAGATACAGATCAATTGCAAATTTTATGATGTAAATTACACGGTAAATAGAATTAAATATCAATACAAAAATGGCGTGAGCTTTTATTATTCTTATTGCAAAGGGCATCAATCCTGCGCTTAGCACGCTCTCAAAACCGGTCAGTCGATAACTATATAGGATCACCGAACCAGCGCGATGCTGCCCTGGTGGCGCTATCGATGTTAGGCTTGCCTTCACAAGCCCAGGCGATAAACCCATCAGGGCGTATCAGTACAGCGCTCAAGCCTAATTGTTCTTTCGCCCTGCCAGAAACATACTTCATTTGGTCGCCATATTCACTCGCCAAAGTTTTTAGTGAAGCATTCATATCAAAGTCAAGCAATATGCCCTGGCCGTCATACATAAATTCGCCTATCCTCACGCCATCTTCCCACTCAAAGTTGGGAACGCTGTGACCTGCTAAAGGATGGTCGCCGCCGAGATTGTAATGTGTATTAACACCCCACACCCGTCCAGCAAAGTATGTGGCACCATCGCGCGTATCCATAAGGTCGCGGATAATTGCGTGCAGCGCACGGGCAGTTGGGTTTGGTTTCATTATTGCAACCTGGGCGCGCGACCAATCCAGTACCTGTGCCCCAATTGGGTGCCGTTCGGTATAATAACTATCCAACAAGCCTTCCGGCGCTTTCTTCCGGATGGTTGCGACAAGCTTCCAGCCCAGGTTCATGGCATCGCCCAGCCCAAGGTTAAGCCCCTGGCCTCCCAGTGGTGCGTGAATGTG
>JAQBOK010000220.1 GCA_028288085.1 Mucilaginibacter sp. | reverse complement strand
AAGAATGGTGCGACATGGCAGAAGTAGTTGCCACACCAACCATATTGCTCAACGGCTACCGCATGCCCAACTTATATCAACTGCCCGATCTGAAATACATGTTGGAATAAGTAATAGCAGCATTTTTTTAGTGGAAATTTCGATCTCGCTGTCAATAATCATTACAAAATAAAATTATTGCAAATTAAAAATACCGTGAAAACACGGGTTGACAATATCAATATCTACCGTTAGATTTAACATATAATTAAACCTATATATTTTCTTTAAGGAAAATACTGATCTGCACCAATAAAATTATATCCAATTGAAATACACGCCAAACAAGCGTTTTAAGATACTTATGCGCAAAAGTAAAGGAGCATGCACTTTTATAATACATGCCGTTTTGTAATCGGGGCGATGCCGGTAAATATTTTAAAAAAATAATATTTTTAAATTATGGGAACTAAAAAATTAAGCTTCAAAGACATTAGTAATGTTTTAAGCAGGGCTGAATTGAAAAACATTATGGCGGGCAGCAGTGGTGGTGGACCCGGTGGTGGCGGTGGTGGTGGCGGTTGCCCTATTCCATGTGCACCTAATTGCAATAACTCTGTATTGATTTATTGCCGCAATTCCAGCGGAGCTAATATTGGCACTGTATTAGGCAATACCTGCGACCATGAAGGACAATTGCAGGAATGCTGGAGAGTGTATCCTACCACGGTAAGCACAAATTCTGATTGTCTTTGCTAAGCAACGCGTGTTTCCATTTTAGAGACCCTGCTTAGGCAGGGTCTCTTTTAATAAATGGATGAGCGTGTATTTTAATACCGGGCATAGCTGGTAAACTCGATTTAAAAATTCATGAGCAGTACAGATACTACCTTTTTATCAACTGAAAATAATGAAACAAGATAAAAGCATTGCATTCATTATTTGCTATTTTGGCTGTAACCTACCCTGGTATTTCGATTATTTTATTCACTCATGTGGATATAACCCAACAATTGATTTTTTTATCATTACAGATGACACCTCCTATTCTAAGGCTTTGCCAGTAAACGTTAAGCTCATTTATAAAACGCTTTATGATGTAAACCTGCTTGCAACAGAAAAATTGGGCTTCCCTGTAAATATCAAATTCGGGTATAAGTTATGCGATTTTAAGCCTGCTTACGGTCATATTTTTTCTTATCTGCTGAAGGAATACGATTTCTGGGGTCATACAGATCTGGATGTCATTTTTGGGAACATCCGTGAGTTTATGACCGATGAGTTATTGGAGGCCCACGATCTCATCAGCGTACGCCCGGATTGGTTAACAGGATGTTTTTTGCTTTATAAAAACGTCCCTAAAACCAACCTGCTATTTACCCATAGCAAAGACTATAAAAAGGTATTCAGCAGCGATAACCATTATTGTTTTGACGAAACGAACTTTGCGCATGATGCTTTCTCCGAAGGGAGATCATACCAGGAAATTGATACCGAGATTGAAAGCATGATGCATGTAGTTAAAAAAATGGAGGCGGCTAACTATATTAAACCATTTTTTGACCTTTTTATCATCGAAGGCTTACCCGGCAAATTGAAATGGAAAAACGGGAGAATGTATTACCGTGGCAAATATGAGATACTATTGTATCATATGATCTATTTCAAAAAACGCTATATGCCAAAAACATCCCGCCTCAACATTCCGGGTAGCTTTAGTATCAGCCCGGCAAATATCTATCACCATACAAGACCTAAGACACTTAGCAATGAGTTTTAACTTTTACAAACAACCCGATCAAATGGACTGCGGTCCAACCTGCCTGCGCATGGTGGCAAAGCATTACGGGCGTAATTTTAAACTGCAGACCTTAAGGCAACTTTGCGAGATCAACAGGGAAGGTGTTTCCCTATTAGGGATGAGTGATGCTTCAGAAAAGATCGGCTTCCGTTCTCTGGGGGTTAAACTAAGCTCCGAACAATTAAAAGAGGCTGAATTGCCATGCATTTTGCATTGGCGGCAAACCCATTTTGTGGTGCTATACAAGATAAGGAATCATAAATATTATTTGGCCGATCCGGCTACCGGCCTGGTCACGCTTAGTGAAGCTGATTTTAACCGCAACTGGCAGGGTGATAAAGAAAGCTTTGAAGGCATAGCCCTGCTATTGGCCCCTACGCCACAGTTTTATGAGCAGGAGGACGAAAAAGGTAGCGAAGTGAGATGGTCATTTTTGTTTAGGTACCTGATCACCTACCGCAAATTGGTTTTACAATTGCTTATGGGCCTGGGTATAGGTAGTTTACTGCAATTGATTACCCCCTTTTTAACGCAATCAATTGTAGATATTGGTATTAATACACGCAACCTCAACTTCATTTACATTATTCTGATAGCCCAGATTGCTTTAATAGTAGGTCGTGTTAGCGTCGAATTTATACGATCGTGGATATTGCTGCATATCAGTACCAGGGTAAACATCTCTATCCTTACTGATTTCCTGATCAAGCTGATGAAACTACCCATGAGCTTTTTTGATACCAAAATGACCGGGGATATCATGCAACGCATGAATGATCAAAGAAAGATAGAAAGCTTTTTAACCGGCTCTACTCTTAGTACCCTATTTTCCATGTTCAACCTGGTAGTGTTTACTATCGTTTTATCCTATTACAACATCACTATTTTATTTGTATTTGCAATAAGCAGCGTTATCTATACGGCGTGGATCGTGCTCTTTTTAAAGCAACGCCGGTCGCTTAACTATAAAAGCTTTGAAGTTGCCGCCAAAAATCAAAGCAGCATTGTGCAATTGATTGGTGGTATGCAAGAAATAAAACTAAATAATTGTGAGCAGCAAAAACGATGGGAATGGGAACACATACAGGCCCGCTTGTTTAAATTTAATGTAAAAAGCCTGGCGCTTAGCCAATATCAACAAGGCGGGGCTACTTTTATCAACGAAAGTAAAAACATACTAATCACTTTTATAAGTGCAGAAGCTGTTATTAACGGCCATTTAACCCTGGGCGCTATGGTGGCCGTACAATATATTGTTGGCCAAATAAGTAGTCCAATTGAGCAATTACTAACCTTTATACAGGGTTTTCAGGATGCAAAGATCAGCCTGGAGCGTTTAAATGAAATTCATCAGATGCCGGATGAAGAACCTTCAGGAAGGCAATGGAACCATATATTGCCCGAAAACAAAAGTTTAAGCATCAAAAAGCTCACTTTTCGTTATCCTGGTGCTGGTAACGACCCGGTATTGGAAAACATCGACCTCCATATTCCACAAGGTAAAACAACCGCTATAGTAGGCATGAGTGGCAGCGGTAAAACCACCATATTAAAGCTTTTACTTCGTTTTTATGAGCCTGAAAAAGGAGAAATAAAAGTGGGCGACCAACCTATCAATAATATCGGATTTAAGACCTGGCGGGGCCAGTGTGGTGTGGTAATGCAGGATGGCTTTATTTTTTCAGACAGTATTGAGCGTAATATAGCCGTAGGCGATGAATATCCTGACAAGGCGAAGCTACGCCACGCTATAAAAGTAGCCAACATACAGGATTTTATTGATGGTCTGCCATTAGGTTTGAATACGAGGATAGGCGCAGAGGGCAACGGCATAAGCCAGGGGCAGCGCCAGCGTATGCTAATAGCGCGTGCAGTTTACAAAGATCCGGAATACATATTTTTTGATGAAGCGACCAATGCGTTGGATTCAAACAACGAAAGGGTGATCATGGATAACCTCGCCGAGTTTTTTAAAGGCCGTACGGTGATCATCGTAGCGCACCGGTTAAGTACAGTAAATAATGCCGATAATATTATTGTTCTGGATAAAGGTCATATTATTGAGCAAGGCACTCATCATGAGTTAACCTCGCTCAAGGGAGACTATTATCGCCTGGTAAAAAATCAGTTGGAATTAGGAACATAATAGATCGGTCTGCTATCTTCAGTTAGTGTTGGCTGGGGGTAATAAATTCAAATAATTGTACTTAGCGAAATCAATTAATCATACTAATCAAAGTTTAAATACATGCCTGCAATAATTACCAATAATGAACAAGTCCGGCATACAGACGACATGCAGGATATTATCACTACGGTGCCCTCATGGTTGTTGCGTTGGGGTATTACTTTGTTTTTTTGCGTTTTGGTATTAATTGTTGGCTTGTCTGCACTGGTGCGTTACCCTGATATTGTGAAAGCGCAGTTAAAAGTAGATTCGCCAAATTCACCAAAGCCGGTGGTATCAAAAATTTCTGGCAAGCTGGTTAAGCTGCTGGTAACAGAAAATGAAACAGTTAAGACTGGCCAACCCTTAGCCTATCTTGAAAGTACTGCCAATCACGATAAAGTATTGAATTTATTGGCAAATCTGAAAGAACTGCAGAAGCAGGTATTACAAAACAGACCGGTTAACAGTTTATTTTTCACCCAGGCAGACAATGTTCAGTTTGGCGAATTACAATCATCCTACCAGGTGTTTTTTCAAGAGTATTTGTCTTATAAATCATCTATCAGTAATGGGTTCGACTTAAAAAAGAAAGTTTACCTGCAAAATGACCTTGCTTCCATTACTAAACAGGAACAGCAATTAAACGCCCAAAAAAGTGTTGAGCAAAAGGATTTTAGCCTTGCCGGTGATGAGTACGCCATGCATACAAAACTTGCGCAACAAAAAGTGGAAACTTCGGCCGAACTACGACAGGAGGAAAGTAAATACCTGGCCAAAAAATCACCATTGATACAAACTGAATCAGCTTTAATAGCGGCTAATAACAATTATTCGGTCAAGCAGAAAGAAATATTAGAACTGGATAACCAGATAGTGGAAGAGCGATCGAAATTTTTGCAGGCTCTTAATAGCCTGATCAGCGAAGCCGAAGACTGGAAAAGCAAGTACGTGCTTACCGCCTCCCAAACAGGTAAGCTCACCTATTCGGGCATTATCCAGGAAAACCAGGTACTTACACCCAACCAGGAAATATTTTATATAAATCCCGGTAATGAGCAGTTTTTTGGTGAAATGGAAATTCCACAAAACAACATGGGTAAAGTAAGAGAGGGGCAGCAGGTTTTGATCAAACTTAAAAGCTATCCTTTTGAAGAGTACGGCATATTGAGAGGAAGGATAAAATACATTGCCGATATCCCCTATAAAGACAGCGTGTTTATATCAAAGGTAGATTTCAATATCAAAAACACATCGGATATGAGAAAACCAATCCACTTAAAACAGGGTATGATGGCAGATGCTGAGATTGTAACACAAGATGCCACTATTTTACAAAGAATAAGCAGGAGTGTTTTAAAGGCGATCAACAATAAATAAACAGATCTATACACGCTTTTTCAGCTCGATCACTGTAAGCTCTGGCCAGATGCCTAAGCGACCTGAAAATGCCAGGAACCCAAACCCGCGGTTCACGTAAAGGTTTCGTCCATTCTCAGTAGCCAGCCCGGCCCAGTCTAAATAACGGTATTGCACCGGGCTCCAGCGAAACCCTGGCACTTCTACACCAAACTGAGCACCATGCGTATGCCCGGCTAAAGTAAGATGTATTTTTGTGGGATGATGTCTAACTTTCTCTTCCCAATGAGTAGGATCATGAGATAGCAATATTTTAAAGGCATTCCTATCCACACCTTTAAGCGCCTTATCCAAATCACCTATTTGAATAAATCCTCTACCCCAGTTCTGAACACCTATCAAACTTATTTTCTGCCCATTTTTTTCAAGCTCCAAATTTTCGTCGAGCAATAAACGGTAGCCTAGCTTTTTGTGTTGTTGTTTTAATTGCTCCAGGTTAGCAGCTTTTTCAGCCTCGCTGTCCCATTCTATATAATCGCCATAATCATGATTGCCCAATATGGAGAATTGCCCGTAAGGCGCTTTTAGTTGGCTAAAACGTTCAATATAAGGATCTATCTCCCAGGCAGCGTTATTTACCAGGTCACCGGTAAAAACAAACAAGTCACTTTTCTGGGCTTTCGCTACATCTATACCTCTTTGTACAGCTTTTGTATTATCAAAGCTGCCAGAATGGATATCAGATATCTGCGTAATGGTAAAACCATCAAAAGCATCAGGCAGGTCATCAAAATAAAGTGTTTGCTTATACAGTTTATAATCATATTTACCCTTAAGCATAGCATAAAAGAACCCTGTGAACGGAACCGCTGCAACCAGTATGGCAATCTCACTGATAAACTTTCGTCTTGCAGGGAAAAATGAGGCACCTGAACTTTTTTCACCATGTATTACACGGTCACCTAAACCATAAAAAAGTCGCCCCAGGTCGCCAAGGAATAATACGATCACAAAAAATATCTTGGTAATAAAAAACGTAATGAACAGGCTAAGTACCCATTCATGAAAAGGTGTCATCCCTTTAGCTGTACTAAAACTACCAAACCCAAGCAGCAACAAGGCAGTAACCCCTACTGATATAACCAGGTATCCCCATTGTACAATCTGTTTCAGCCTTTGTGATTGCCAATCACTGATAAAAGTTCGCAACCCGTTAAAAACATACCAGTCAAGCAGTAAGGTAATAGCTGCGATAATTAGAAAGATACGTAAAAAGCCTCCTCTGTGCATAAAAATTACATAAAGCGCCAATTTATAAAAGCGAAAGTAATTAAAATGTAATAACCTTTGTTATTCAGAAATTTAGTACCTTTTCGCGTTTATTCCCTGACAAGGAAAAGTCCATATCCTTCAGTCATGAAAAAATTGCTCATTTATGGTTTTGCGATAATCATATGTTTTACAGCAGGCTGTAAAAAAGATAAGCAAAACAAGATCTATCTTTTACAACAGCAAATAGTTGATTATACAAGTGTTGGCGGCTCGTTTGATACTTTAACTTATACTTACGACAGTAAAAACCGCATAACTACCATAAAAGAGAATACACTTCCCGTCACCAGTTTTAATATTACTTATGATAACGTAAACCGCGTAATTACGGCCAGCAAATATAACGGCAATACTCTTTTAATTGAGTTCAACTTTTTTTATTCAGCCAACAAATCAGGGTATTATTTTCATGGCCCTAACCGCGCAACTGATACCGCTTATTTCACTTTCAACAGTAAAAACCAGCTAACAAAGATCCAAGCTAATTATTCGGGGTCGCAAGTATTTACCTATGATAACAATGATAACGTTGAAACCTCCGAAAGTTTTGGAGCCGATGGCACCAATGAATTGGGTAATAAGGTTAGCTATTCCTATGATAATCAGAAGAACCCTTTTTCAGATATGCCGGCAAATAATTATTTCTTTATGTACGTAGCTTACAACGATGCGAGTACACTGAAACATAATGTAGTGGTCAGAGATGCTGATAGCTATTTATACACCTATAACACCGACGGGTTCCCGGTAAGTGCCCAGGCAAGTACCACTACCACCACCATTTCTATACTTTATAATTATATAATTAAATGAAATCTCTTGTTTTTTTAATTGCTCTAATCACTTTTGCAGTGCCCCGATGCTTTGCACAACAACAAACCGACACTATATTTTTTGATGATTTTAAGGCCAAAAGTATCGACCGCAGTAAGTGGAATGTAGAGATTACCGGCAATACTGTTAACGATGAACAGCAGGCTTATGTTGATTCTTCTTCGGTATTATATATTGTTCACGGCAAAAACGCCGAAGGTGCTAAAAATGGCGCATTGGTAATTAAGGCTATTTACCACCAGGGCTATACAAGCAAGGAACACAAAAAATATGATTTTATCTCTGGCAGGATCAATAGTCAACACAAAATAGAATTTACTTACGGTACAGCATCAGCCCGGATGAAAATGACCTCAGGTGCGGGTATGTGGCCGGCGTTTTGGGCATTAGGTAATGGCAAATGGCCAGATTGCGGCGAAATAGATATGATGGAAACAGTAGGCGATTCCAGTTGGGTTAGCAACGCCCTGCATGGCCCTAATTATTTTGGCAATACCCCTTTAGCTTACCGATATATTTTCCCGGCTGGCAGCGATGTTAGCCAGTGGCATATTTATTCTGTAGACTGGACACCTGATAAATTGGTATTTAAGACGGATAATCAGATCACTTATACAGTTACCCGTGCAATGGTTGAACATTATGGCCACTGGGCATTTGATAATGCCAAATTTCTCATCCTTAATTTCGCATTAGGCGGGGGATATCCCCAAGGTGTAAATAAGGTCACGTCTCCATACTTTGGCATTTCACAGGCAACTGTTGATAAGATCAAGGCAGGCAAAGCAAAAGTGCTGGTGGATTGGGTTTTGGTAACTAAGGTTAAATAACAAAAATGGCCCTGTTGATTTCAGCAGGGCCATTTTTGTTAATGATGTATCATTCTGTGATGTATTTGATGATGACGATGCCGCATCCTATGATGATAGCGATGTCTAACCTGGGCTTGAGTGCTACCAAGAGTGCATAAAAGCACTACAGCAACTGCTATTACTTTTAAAAGTTTCATCTTTATTATGTTTAGTTCTAATTCCGATAATTATGATCGTGGTCATGATCGTGATGATCATCTGAATGATGACCGTGACGTTGGCGGTACTCAATTGAGCAACTTGAAATAGTTACAGATGCAAAGATCAGCAATGCTATCAATCTTATAATTTGCGTTTTCATTTGATAAAATATTGTTTATAATAAATATACTATACATAACCATCTGTGAATAAAAATGTTTGCCATTCTATAATTGCCTTCGATAGGGTTAGCGCTTAGGCTTGTAATAATTAATTTTATGCCACAATACTATGTTTTGAGTCCAGTTGTTTTGCTTTTGACACGTACATTATACATTTTGATAAATTCAGGGCCAGAAATCCTTTCGCCTTTCGTCTTAAAAATTTAATTTCGCCCAAACAGAAAAGAGGAAAATATTTTGGATTATTTACAGGGATTAAACCCGGCTCAGCGGGCCGCAGTATTGCAAACCAAGGGGCCGGTAATGATCATAGCGGGTGCGGGTTCAGGAAAAACACGTGTAATTACCGTGCGTGTGGCTCATCTGGTAGCCAGCGGGGTTGATGCCTTTAATATACTGGTGCTTACATTTACCAATAAGGCAGCGCGCGAAATGCGCGAACGTATTATGCATGTAGTTGGCCCAGAAGCTAAAAATATATGGATGGGCACTTTCCACTCGGTTTTTGCCAAACTGTTGCGGGTGGAGGCTGATAAAATAGGCTACCCAAATAATTTTACCATTTATGATACCGACGACAGTAAAAGTGTATTGAGGGCCATTTTAAAAGAAATGAGTCTAGATGATAAACTGTATAACCCGAATTTTGTACATAACCGAATATCAGCAGCCAAAAACAACTTGATATCCTGGCAGGAATATCAGCAAAATGAGCAAATACAGGCGGATGATTTCACATCGGGACGCGGCCAGTTGGGCAAAATATACGAAACCTATGTTAACCGATGTTTCAGAGCCGGGGCAATGGATTTTGACGACCTCTTATTTAAAACCAACGAACTGCTAAGAACATACCCAGAGGTATTAAACAAATACCAGCACAAGTTTAAATACCTGATGGTGGATGAGTACCAGGATACCAATTTTTCACAATATCTTATCGTGAAAAAACTTGCTGCAGTTAACGAGAATATTTGTGTAGTTGGCGATGATGCCCAGAGCATTTACGCGTTCCGTGGAGCTAACATTCAAAACATCCTGAATTTTGAAAAAGACTATCCCGACCTGAAAATATTTAAATTGGAACAAAATTATCGCTCCACACAAAATATTGTCAACGTTGCGAACAGTATTATTGCGAATAACAAGGACCAGCTTAAAAAAGAAGTGTTCTCCAAAAAAGAAGAAGGCGATAAGATAAGGGTGATGCGTGCTTTTAGTGATAATGAAGAAGGCAAAATGGTTGCTGAAGGCATATTGCAGGAAAGAACAACGAAAGGCATGAAGTGGCACGACTTTGCCATCCTGTATCGCACCAACGCCCAGTCGCGCTCTATGGAAGAGGCTCTGCGTAAACTGAATATCCCATATAAAATATACGGGGGGCAATCTTTTTATCAGCGCAAGGAGATCAAGGACCTGATAGCCTATTTCAGGCTCACTATCAATCCAAATGATGAAGAGGCCCTTAAAAGGGTGATAAATTACCCCCGCCGCGGAATTGGTGATACCACTATTGACAGGATCATTTTAAGCGCCGGCCAGCATCAAATCACACCATGGGAGGTAATTATCAATCCTTCAAAATACATTGACGGGCGCAGTTCTGGCTCTGTAAGTGTATTTGCCACTATGATACAAAGTTTCCAGGTAATCATTAAAACACTTTCGGCTTATGATGCCGCATTGCATATATCACAACATGCAGGTATATTAAAAGATTTGTATGAGGATAAATCTGTAGAGGGACTAAACCGTTATGAAAATATACAGGAATTGCTTAATGGCATTAAGGAATTTTCTGAAAGAGAAGATATTGAAGAAAAAGGACTGGAAGTTTTTATGCAGGATGTTGCATTGCTCACTAATGATGATAAAACAGCAGATAAGGACGCCGATACAGTTTCGTTAATGACCATACACGCATCTAAAGGACTGGAATTTCCGCAGGTTAATGTGGTTGGCCTTGAAGAAAATCTTTTTCCGTCACAAATGTCGCTCAACTCGCGCACTGACCTGGAAGAAGAAAGGCGTTTGTTTTATGTAGCGGTAACCCGCGCCGAAAGTAAACTGATCATAAGTTATGCCACATCGCGATTTAAATTCGGAACGTTAATAAGTTGCGAGCCCAGCCGCTTTTTGGATGAAATTGATGCGCAATACCTGGAGCTTGATTTTACTGCCAAACCGGTAAGCAATAATAATTCGTTTTTTGACGATGAGCGCAAC
This sequence comes from Mucilaginibacter sp., assembly GCA_028288085.1. GTDB lineage: Bacteria > Bacteroidota > Bacteroidia > Sphingobacteriales > Sphingobacteriaceae > Mucilaginibacter. Next base: position 2,273 of record JAQBOK010000220.1, on the reverse strand, counting down.
GCATGGAATAAACGCAGCGATACATTTTCAAAGCCTAAACCGGCTGTAGTTAAAACCACATCATTACTTGCCAAGGCCCATATACCATCGGCCGGTTTTGCACCTTCTGACACATCGGGCATCCAGGTAGGTATGGAAGTAGAGCACGAGCGCTTCGGCTTTGGTAAAGTGATTAGCCTGGAAGGTAATAAGCCCGATGTAAAGGCAACCATATTTTTTAAGGAAATAGGTCAAAAACAATTGCTGCTCAAATTTGCCAAGCTGCGCATTATAAATTAACTAATTATTTATAATTTCATTTAAATCTCAGGTTTGTTCATTGAGTTTTTCCGAATACGTTAATTCATTGACGAATAGTTAATAAACCATCTATATTTTTCCTATAATGTAGAATAATTTCCCCGCTTATATACCCCATCTATTTGCTTTATATGCAAATTGGGCTTAATTGAACCTAAAAGAATTGTGGCACACACTTTGGGTATATGTTTCAACCCCCTAACTATTGAGGTATCACAAATTATGAATGAATTAAGCAAAAGAACAGCAAACAAATCTGTAGGCAAAAGCATCAGAATTTTGCGTCATCAACATGGCTGGAGCCAGGAGGATATCGCAACCCGATTAGGCATTTCAATCCCTGCCTTTTCAAAAATTGAGACCGGTGTTACTGACGTCAATTTATCACGCCTTGAACAAATCGCAAACATCTATGAAGTGAGTGTTGTTCAGCTGCTAACTGTTGATAATGAGCAGGCCGAACCGGTTCCATCACATTTAAATGTTATTCAAAAGAAACTTACCGATCGCGAGTCTGAGATCGCAAACTTACAACGTAAGGTGATTGAGTTGTATGAAGAACTTCGTAATAAGAGTTCAATTGCAGTTTAGGTATTGGATTGTTTAATAAACACGACACTTTTGATATAATCTATCATTTATTTATACAAATAAATGATAGATTATTTTTTTTAATTAAATACAGGTTAATAATCTTAATTTCAAGAAATAAAGATTTCAAATTAAGTAAATAAGTCAAATACATTTTTAAAATTCCCGGAATTAACATTTTTGGAGTAACAATTGCAGCACATAGGGTATATATACATCTACGATGCTGAACTATTTGATCTCTATCTCTAAAAATGGCCCCTTAAAAAAGGAAATCATTCACGATCCTGAAAGCAAACTGAAGATCAAAGTATTCGATCTTCCAGAATCTAAATTTATACCTAAAAAAGGGGAGGTAAGGTACTTTGTTACCGCAGGCAATGAAACCCTTGCTTTTGAAACAGATGGCTATCAAAAGCATCGTAATCTGCTTATTCTGCAAATGATTTCCTGGTATTGTATTTATCTGGGACTGATAGAGGCACAGATACATTCAACCTGGCCATAAATTAAACAAATAAAAGTTTGTAAATCTTAATTGGCTGGTTTTAAATAAGCTATTTTCTTTTTAACGTAAGATAATGCTTTGTGAGCATTTAAAAGCTTGTCCTTTTGGGATCATGAAGAATATCAGTCATATCGATGATTTTTTCGTCGATGTCCGATACGCATTTATCCATCATACTGATACATTCCTTTTGATCTACCAGACCTTCTTTTTCTAGGTTCATCAATCCTTTAAGTGTGGCGATAGGGCCTCGTATCTGGTGAGATAAATAGGATGAATATTCTGAAAGCTTCTTATTTTTTATTTGCAGATCGCGCGTACGTTCATCAATTATTTCCTCAAGATGATGATTGATACGGTCAAGGTTGTCCTTTTGCCTTGAAACCTCGCTGTTCAATTCGGTCAGCCGTGAATTAGTTTTTGCTTTACGTTTAACATTTCCTACTAATAGCGCTATTACTACCAATAACAAACCCGAGCCTGATACAGCCCACCAAAATTTCACCCGGTCGTTCTTTTGCCGCTCAATTATCAGTTCACTTTCCTTTTGCTTTTCTTGCTGATCGTGCTGCTCCTGCATTAGACCTAAATCAGAAGCAAGCATATTGTGTTGTACCGTGCTGTCCCTTTCATATATGGCGTGCAGATACGTTAATGCTTGTTCATAATTTTTTTTGTGTAACTCCAACTGATAGGAATTGTAAGCGAAATCAGCTTCAAGTTTCTCATCCTTAGTAACCTGTGCATATGCTATTCCTTCCTCCAAAAACTTCTTGGCCTCAGGATACATTTTCTTTTCAATAAAAAGGGACGATAATGTCAGATTGATAATACCTATAGATGTATTTAAATCCTTTGCCTTAGCTTCCCGGTT
>JAQBOK010000219.1 GCA_028288085.1 Mucilaginibacter sp. | reverse complement strand
CATAAAGGTGCTCAATTACCTCGGTTGATATGATGGTATCAAATGGTAATCCTTGTAATTTGGCCGGTAATTTTCCGGTGGACAGATCCTGGAGGAAAAATCTGTCCGGGTTCTCTTGCTGCGCTATAGCTATACCGTTTTCAGACGCATCGGTTCCGTAAGCATTGTACCCTTGTTTTAGCAGGTAATTTACCAGGTAACCATTGCCGCAACCCAAATCAAGGATACAGCTATTTTTCCCTTTATCGAGCATAGATAGCAATGGTGCAAGCAGGTAATCAACCGTATGGTCAGGTGCCTTACTTGTATATCCGTAATCCTTGTATTCAGCCATTATTAATAATTTGTTTATACATTTCCATGTATTTTCTAGTGAGGTTTTCCTCGTTAAAGTCATTACGGATTTGGGTAGGCGCTTGTTGCCTTATTGTCGATAATTGTGCTCTTTCAGTGTCAATAAGATTTATAAAACGGCTAATATCATTTTTATCCAGTTCGCATACCCAACCAAAATTACTTCTGGCTACATAATCAGCCAATCCTACATATCTACTTACTAATACAGCTGTACCCATGCTTAAGCTTTCTATCACCACATTACCGAAATTCTCGTCATAAGAAGGCAATATCATCAGGTCATTTTGCTGAAACAGGTTAAATTTATTTTCTCCCTGGAAACCTATCCAGCTTATATTTGCCGAAAGACCATTCTTTTCAGCTATTTCTTTTAGTTTGTCAATATATTCTGCTTCTCCATCACCGGCAATAGTCAGATGGTATGGAACGTTAACTGTTGAAAGAGAATTCAGCAATATATCTAATCCCTTTTTTTCTTCTATTCTTGAAAAGAAGAGCAGCTTCAAAATTCCTTCCTTTCCTGGTGCCTGTTTAGCAATGCTTCCGGGAAGTGCAATGAAATTAGGTATATTGAATATCTCTTTTGGATGAATAATGGCTTCTATCCCGATTTTTTCCCTTTGAGAGGTAACGTGAATAGCAGATCTCCTTAGCAAATGCGTACCCAGTAAATGATGAAGTAGCTTTTTTGAGAAATTATTTTTATTGGTGAATGAATAGCTGCTTAATGTACCCCTTGGCGAAACTATAACGGGTACACCACGCATCAAGGCAATAAAACACGAAAACACCGAAACCAGGTTCCACCAGGCATGAATATGGACCACATCAAATTTCCGTACGTCTTTCCACAATTTCTGCATTAGCGCCGGCGAAAAATGACTGTGATCTTTGGTAAGGCGTTTAAAATAAGTGACTGGTACACCCTCCACTTCGGTTTGTTGATTGGGTGTAACAGGTAGTTCAGCAGCACCGTTTGCCGTGGTAGTAAATACTTCAACTGTACATCCAGCTTTCTGCATTTGCTCGCTCAGTTTGGAAACTGACATAGTTGGGCCGCCATAAATATAAGCCGGCTTGTAGGAAGCATTGATCTGTAGTATTTTCAAAACCGCTTTAATATATTGGCAGCGAGAAACATTTTTTGAATAAGCAGCATACTAACGTAACTCCAGAAAACAGAATTAATTAAAAACTCAAAGCTAAGCCCTCGCCATAATATCTGGAATAGCCCGCTAAATATAAGCGCTGTGCCCAAAATATAACCTCCAAACAGGTATTCGGCTTTATGGGAAATAAGCTGGGCAATGGCTCCATAAATAAAAAGCGACAGAAAAACCCCTAATGTGCCACCAGAGAGATAAGCATCAGCAATAAAAGCCGGTTTAGCCGAAACTGTAGAACCCCTGTTAACAACATTGGCATCATACACGCGTTCCATCACAAGGTCTTCTGTAATGGGTTTTGACGACCAGAATATTCGTGGAATTATGGCTATTGCTGATTGCTCGAGTAGTTTTGTACCATAAAAATCGACTTTGTCGGGCGTTGATTTAACAAATTCAGTAAACATATCAATTTCACTTAACCTGAAGACCAAAAATCCCCAGTTACTATCATCGTCAGTTGATGAACCTTTACCTAATGCGGCATCAAGTGCCAACTGTGTAGCCTCATCAGCTCCAACATCACCTGTCCATGCGTTTTGCCGGAAGATCCTGTTATAGGTAGGAAGAAATATAAACAGCATGATCAGAAAAGGAACAAAAATTATGGTGACGATTTTTTTATGAGTTGGGTATAGAAATATACCCAAAACCAATACGCTGTTTATAATAGTTTATTTTAAACCCGAGGTAAGTGCCTGGTAAAAGTTAAAAAAGTATAAAAAGATACAGATCAATGTATTCCATATTTTTTTTTCGGGGATAGCAAACGCCAGTGCCAGCGTGCCCGCAATAAAACTTAATGAACTGAATTGATATGAAAATTGGGATAAACCAGGAATGCGCAAAAACATGAATGAGATTGGCAACGCTAAAATAGCAGCAACAAAAAGGATATTTGCAAGCTTGGCTTTTTCAAAATAATATTTTCTCTCAACAGGATAGCGCATAAAAACAAGTATGCCGGTTACAAAGGCGGCATGCCCTAAACAATAATAGCGCTGGCACTGTGCGGTAAGCTGTAGCTTTTCATTATCGACTAAAAAATTATCGCTTATTATTTGAAAATCCTGGTACCCCAATACATTCAGGAAATAAAAAATGGAAGTGCAACAGGTATAACCTGCAAAAATAATCTGCACCAAAAAAATGGGGCGCATTAATTGTTCAGCAACGCTTAGGTCATTGGGCAATGGTTTTACCCACCCGCTTAGTGTAATATAAAAAATAAAAAATGAGCCGAGCCAGGCTATTATAAAGGATAATGCAGGATCTGACTTAAAAACTAAAGCCAGCACATATGGAATAAATAAGGTTAAATATTTTTCAAGGGCCGCCTTTTTCATTCACATCAGTTTTTATTAAACTTTATGCACATATATACATCATTTTAAACGTAAAACAGGCATCATTTTGCTTCCATCAGCCTGGTTTCAACAGCTTCGGCTATTTTTACAAAATTCCAGTCTTTTATCAACCCCGCTGAATGATTGCCCATATCTTCTAAGTTGGGCCCGGATGCGGTAAGCTGCTTCAGGCAGGCAGTTAATTCAGTGATGTTTCCGCTTTTGAAAATAGCGCCGTTATATTTTTCTTTCACCAGGTCAACAGCACATCCAACCTTGTCAGATACCAGGATTGCCTTGCCACACGCCATGGCTTCGTTTACGGCCAATCCCCATGTTTCTCCGGGGCCTTTAGAGGGCAGACAAAACAAGTTACTTGCCTGGTAAACTACAGGCATATACAATTGATTTTGAAAATCCATAAAATGGATATTGCCGGCACTTTGAGCTTTGCCTTTTAATTGCTGTTCCAATTCTCCGTTTCCGGCAAATAACAAATGAACATCTGTTTTTTTTAAATTTAAAAAGGCATCCGCCAATAATACTGGTGATTTTTTATCTGAGAATTTACCTGCAAAAAGGATCAGTATATCGCTATTATTAACTCCCAATTTTTGTCGCAATGCTAATGCATCGTCCTTTCGGTCAATCGCGAACCTTTGATTATCAATAGCATGTGGTGCAAAACTTAACTGGCTATCTTTTAATCCATATTTTTTAAAATAGGCTTTATTGTTGGTGCCCACATAAAAAGCATGATCAATATGTTTGTATACCCAGTATAGGAAAATAGATTTTAATAGTTTTTTTAACCCTTTAGACTCATCTAAAAGTGTTGAATCGCCCCGAAAATAAACTGGCATTTTGCCTTTAAAATAGCGGATGGCTTTTAAATGGCTTTGGTATGCCCACCCGAAAACCAAAATAACATCGGGTTGCCAGGCTTGTACCTGTTGTATGAGCGTTGGCGTTTTGATGCCCTTATAATGATGCGACCCCGGCTGCGAAGAGGTGTTTTGTACCCACTCATAAGGATAGCCATCTAATAAAGGGATATCCCAACTGATCACTTTCCCAAATCCATGATCATATCTATCACCGTTTTCCTGCCCCAACGTGTAAAATACTTTAATGTCTATCCGTTTACGTTCATTAAGCAGCTTAAAAATGGGAGCATAGTATTGTATAGGGTGGGTGGTGATAATAGCCAGTCGCATAATTTATATTACTTCGCCCATGATGTGGATGCCCGCACCTTGTTTTAAACGATTAATTATAAAACCCTCATCCCGGCAGTAAATGGTATTATTGTTTCCAAATGATGCTATTTCAGTTAGCGTGCGTTTAAACGGGTCATAGGTATAAGGCTTGAATTTTTTTGCGAGCAAAAGCTGGTGTATTTCTTCTTCGTTATATCCGTAGCGTCCGCCCGAGCCATTTAACTCGATGATGATAGCTTTCAGCGTGAATAGGTTCAATGTGTTTCCCATACCTTTCAGCACTTCAGTTTCATATCCTTCCACATCAATTTTTATCAGCGATGGCGAATTACCGGTCAGCCATGAATCAATTGCTATAACCGGAACATTTATAGTACCAGGATCATTTGCCTCATTTTCAGCAGTCACATGGTTGGTGGTATCCTGATCAGATGTAAAGGTTATGGTTCCTTCTACCGCACCTGCGGCCGCATTAATGGTCGACACCCTATCCTGCAGGTTATTTAACTTGATATTTTGATTCAAAAGGTCAAAGGTTGACTTCACCGGTTCAATTGCGATACTGTTGGATTTGCACACACCTGATGCCAGTAAAGTATAGGAACCCACATTTGCGCCAACATCAAAAAAAACATCTTCTGAATTCAAAAAATGAAGCAAAAAAGCCATATCGTTAAACTCATGCAGTCCTGCGTAAATATTGCCCGTAACGCCGGTTAGTCCTTTACGGGCATAAAATTTTACCGGGCTTATAAATTGTTTTACGAAGAATTTTGAAGGTGAAAAACTGCTTTGCACCTGCCACAATAAAAAACGGAAAATACTTTTAACGGGATGCCTGCTGCACAAAGGGTGCGAGAGTATAAAGCCAAATGTTCTTTTAATTTTTTCCATTAAGCACGGCAGTAAAAAGCAGGCATTGAGTGCCGGTCATGTTTTTTGCAGCGTATTTTTCTATAGCGGCTGCATTATAATCATATTCTTTGATATCCGGGTTAGCTGCATGTTTTAAGAAGTTATACACTTTAATGCCTGCATCGTTTAATTGGTTATAACTATACACAAACTCCGCACCATATTCCTGCAAAATAGCAATTGCCGAACTTTTAGAATTGAATATAGCTAATAAAGGTTTACGGGTTAAAAGGTAAGGATATATTTTTGATGCTGTGTACTTAGGATCGTCAGAACCGGGGATAAATAATGCATCAGCCTGCTGTAAAGTAGCCACGCTATGGTAATAACTTATCCTGTCGGTAATTTCAACTATGTTGCTGTCAACGCCAAATTCTTTTGCCAGCGGTAATACAGTGGGTTTGCCCATTCCATTGGGGGCATAACTGGTGCCAATAAAATAGATCTTTATTTTATTAAATATTTGGGGTTCCATATCAAAGCCATCCTTTAAGGCTTTAAATAAAACACTTATGGCCTGGTGCATATCTGCTCCGCCACGACCTATGTAAACAATATTAGTAAATTCCGGATCAAGTAAAGAAGTAAACAAGTGCCGGTTATCATCCGCTATTTTCAAGTCGGGGGCAAATGCGCCGAAGGTTATTGTAGCCGCCGGAATGTTTTTTATTTGAGGATACCTTTCTTTCAAATCATGGATGTAGCTTTCGGATACGCTGATCAAGCCATCCACATGTTTCATGGCAACCGGCTCCAGATATTTGTTGAGGCGATAGGAAAACCAATATTTTGAAGGTCGCTGCTCACTGGGTTTATCCTGGTAATACTCAGAATGCCAGGGGTCCTGCATATCAATCACATAAGGGATGCCAAAGCGCTTCTTCCAATATGCACCCAACACGCATACAGGGAACTGCGTAGTGGAAAAATAAATAAGGTCGAACCGTGTTTCTTTTAAAAGCTGGTTAACCTTCTTTCTGTAAAACCAAAGTGAGCGCAATGCAAGGCTACCCAACCCCAATTTTGATGTCCACCTTTTGTTAAATGCCTTTACCGTATGAATTTTAGCATCAGCCGGGATGCTTTGCAACAACAGGTCATCTTTTAATATCTCTGTAAATGAAGTGTCTACGGTCACTACTTCGGCATCCCACCCAAAATCTTTAAAATAAGGGAGACTCATCCGTATCCGTTGCATATCCGCGGCA
>JAQBOK010000211.1 GCA_028288085.1 Mucilaginibacter sp. | reverse complement strand
ATCAGCATATAAGGGATTTTTTTGACTTCAGCATCGCGTATCTTACGCCCTATCTTCTCGTCCCTAAAGTCAATCAGCCCGCAAATATCGGAATCTTTTAATATATCAGAAAGTTTTTTTGCATATTCTTCATATTTTTCGGATATCGGCAAAATAGTAAATTGCTCCGGCGACAACCATAGCGGAAAATTACCGGCACAATGTTCTATCAATACCGCGATAAAACGCTCCAATGAACCAAATGGCGCTCTATGGATCATTACGGGGCGGTGTTTCTGATTATCACTCCCAGTATATTCCAGCTCAAAACGCTCAGGTAAATTATAATCAACCTGTATAGTTCCCAACTGCCATTTACGACCTAAAGCATCTTTCACCATAAAATCAAGCTTAGGGCCATAAAATGCGGCCTCGCCCAATTCTACTACGGTGCGTAAACCTTTCTCCGCAGCCGCTTCTATAATATCCTTTTCTGCTAAAGCCCAGTTTTCGTCAGAGCCGATATACTTCGCCTTGTTTTCAGGATCCCGCAAAGAAATTTGCGCTGTGTAATCATCAAACCCTAAAGCTGTAAATACATACAGCACCAAGTCTATCACTTTTTTAAATTCTTCCTTTACCTGGTCCGGACGGCAAAATAAATGCGCGTCATCCTGTGTAAAGCCACGCACACGGGTTAATCCGTGTAATTCGCCGCTTTGCTCATAACGATAAACTGTGCCAAATTCGGCATAACGCACTGGCAGGTCTTTATATGAACGTGGTTTAGTTTTATATATCTCGCAATGGTGGGGGCAGTTCATCGGCTTTAAGAAGAACTCCTCTCCTTCCTGTGGTGTTTGTATCGGCTGAAAACTGTCTTTACCATATTTTTCGTAATGACCCGATGTTACATAAAGATTTTTATGACCGATATGAGGGGTAATCACTTGCTCGTAACCCGCTTTTACCTGTGCCGTTTGCATAAAACGAGTCAAACGCTCACGTAAGGCAGCGCCTTTCGGCAACCATAATGGCAAGCCCATGCCTACTTTTTCAGAGAAAGCAAATAATTCAAGCTCCTTACCCAATTTGCGGTGATCGCGTTTTTTAGCTTCTTCAATTAAATGAAGATAATCTGTCAGTTCACTTTGTTTCGGGAAAGTAACCGCGTAAATACGGGTTAGCTGTTTGCGGGTTTCATCGCCACGCCAGTATGCACCCGCAACATTCGTCAGCTTAACTGCCTTTATAAAGCCTGTATTGGGTATATGCGGCCCACGGCAAAGATCAGTAAAGTTGCCCTGAGTATAAAAAGTGATAGATCCATCTGGCAGATCTTTGATCAGGTCCAGTTTGTATTCATCTCCCTTTTCAGTAAAATATTCAACTGCATCAGCTTTGGTAACCGGTTTGCGGATATACTCACTTTTTGTCCTTGCCAACTCCATGATCTTATCTTCTATCTTCTTAAAATCATCAGAAGAAAAATCACGGTCACCAAAGTCCACATCGTAGTAGAAACCAGGCTGCTCCTTTAAAGGTGGCCCAATTCCAAATTTAGTTCCCGGATATAAAGATTCAAGCGCCTCGGCCATTAAATGCGCCGATGAATGCCAGAATGTATTTTTTCCCTGGGCGTCATTCCATGTCAATAATTTTACATGTGCATCCTGCTCGATGGGCCTGCTGGCATCCCAAACCTCGCCGTCAACTTCAGCTGCTAATACGTTTCGTGCTAAACCTTCAGAGATCGACAGCGCGATCTGCATGGAGGAGGTTCCTTTATCATACTGACGAACGGAACCGTCAGGAAGTGTTATGTTAATCATCTACAACTATGATTTATGTTTAAAAATAGTACTTATTACCAATCACAAACAAAGTGATCTTCTATTACGAGGTGCGAATTTAAGGTTTTTCAGGGTAAGTTGGTATATCAAGTTTGGATTTTGATATTTAGGGCATAATTCGGGAAGTTATTAGTCCCATTTAGATTCATACCCTTCCTTTACATGCTGACTAATAAAAGTGCTTAACCCCCTGCCCTTTTTTGCAAGTGACTTCATTTTCTTTATTGCAGCCGCGCCTGCACTCCGTATGGTATATTTATAATATCCTTTTTCACGAAACTTTACAGTTATGCTATCGCCCTCCGCCATGTAAGCAACCACTCCTGTATCGTGATCGTCATTTCCGTATTTGTGCATTTTCAATACCAATGTATTACCTGATCAACATCTAAAAAACGCTCATGTTTTTATCAAGGCAATATGTTTGTCCCTTTAATTGCGACTCTTAGGATCACACTGTTTAAATATGGTTATGTTTAAATCGTGGGCTGTATGCTCCGCTGCAGGGTTACGCGTCAGCAATTCAAGCCTGGTAACAGGTTTTGTGGATTCATAACCAGTTGAAACCATTGCCGTCATAGGCTTAATAGCCGGTTGAGGGCTTGAGGCCCTGACGTTATAGAAGAATAATAAAACCGAGATAAATAATAGCTTTTTTCAATGGTGTTCAAAAATATCGTTCTCTGATTACGCTGATTTTTTGTTTGAACCTTACTTCACAAGCATTAGAGGCTTATCATGATTTAATTTGAAGGGAACATCGGCCTTTAAACATTACCTCACTCCCGTGCGCAGCGCCTATTTCTTTCTAAAATAGAACACTAAAAATCATCCTTTTCAGTCATATTTTTATACAATGATAGCATGGTATCATTAATAGTAATATTTAAGCTTTCAAGCATTCTTCTTGCCTGATTTTTATTTAACACTCCGCTTTTACCTGTAAGTATGCTTACCATTTCTTCGGGGTTTGTATCAATATCGTCTGTCGTAGTAGTTTTAGGATATGATAAGCGCATGTTAAATATGCGGCATCTGTACACACTATCTTTACAATCTATTTGAATAGTTAATCTATTGTCAAAGGGCATTAAAACACCCAAAGGGCCTTTAAAGTTTACAATTTCTTTTCCCCTGCCCACTAACCTTCCCATTGTGGTATCATTAATTTCAATGTTTCTTGCGCCATTATAATGTTCAATAAACCATGTTTGAGCGTTATTATAAAGTTCGGATTTTGACTTACCCGGCGTTTTAAACACTCTTTCATATATAACCTTGCCATTGCTAATGGGTATATTTAAACCAATAGTATCTTTTTGGGCAAACGCGATATTAGTAATTAGTATGAAAATTACAAAAAGAAGTTTTCTCATATTTTTGTGATGTTAGGTGGTGTATAAATTATTAGTGTCGTAATATTAGTCTTCCTGTAGTCAACAGTAAATTCGACAACTCATTTATACAAAAGTTTAATAATTAAAATAATAAATCTGATTTACCTTTAGAATAATTCCCGATCTAATACCTTAATCATTTAAACATTACCCCACCCATTTGCCAGCACATCAGCCAGGTGTATGGTTTTGATAGGGAGGTTGTTTTTGTCTATATATCCTTGCAGGTGCATCAGACATGAGACATCGGTTGAGATAATATAATCGGCTTCTGCTGCAAGCGCATAATCCACCTTTTGTTGCGCCATGGCGGTAGAAATCGCATCAAACTTCACGGCAAAAGTGCCCCCAAAACCGCAGCAAGTCTCATTGTCTTTCAGGTCTACCAATTCAAGACCCAACACTTTGGATAACAATTGCCTCGGCTCCTGCTTAATTTTACATTCCCGTAAGGCGGCGCAACTATCGTGGTAAACAGCGCGCCCTTCTAGCTCGGCGCCGAAGTAGTCGAATTGCAGGATATTTACCAAAAAATCCGACAGTTCATAAATATTACCTTGCACTGCGCGGCACTTGTTATGCATTGCAGTATTGGTAAAAAGATCGCTGTAATAATTTTTAACCATGCCGGTACAGGATGCTGACGGGGTTACAATTATGCTTTCTTCTGTAAAACCATTCAAAAACTTATTACCTACTTCTTTGGCATCATCCCAAAAACCCGCATTAAAGGCAGGCTGGCCACAACAGGTTTGCTCCGGGTCATAATTTACGGTACAACCCGCTTTTTCTAAAACCTTTACGGTGTTCCAGGCTGTATCCGGGTAAAGTTGGTCAACAAAACAAGGAATAAACAAGTCTATTTTCATCGGGCGCTAATTTCAGAAAAAGTTGTGAGTTATGAGTTATAAGTTCTGAATTTGTCAACATGGCCATTGAAAGGTCAAATCACTATTAGCTGAATTGCAACTGCAGTAACTTTTACCAAATCATCTGCATTAACCTCAAATGCTGTTGTTAAAAACGGTTATAACTCAATAACTACCCTTCATAGATCACACCAGACGATGCGGTTTCATTCAACTCGATGCGCTTTAAGCCAGTTAGCAGGGGCTTTATTTTGTTCCACAGCCATACTGTTAATATTTCGCTGGTGGGGTTTTCTAACCCGGGTACTTCATTTAAGCAATGATGATCAAGGAGCGAGATTATGGGTTTGATATGTGTTTTCAGGTCAGCATAATCAATCACCCAGCCATCATGTTCTATTATTTCGCCCTCAATAAAAATAGTAACCTGGTAAGTGTGTCCGTGCATATTTCTACATTGATGGCCCTCAGGTACGTTCGGTAAAAAGTGTGCCGAATCAAAAGTAAATCGTTTGTATATGATCATAAGGTACAAAACTGCGATTAACACATCTATTTAAAAATGACTATGATCAGTTTTTTGAACTTATTCCCACCATCGCTAAAGATTGTCAAATTGCTCATCTCTTATACAGCTATTACCCGTACACTCTTCTGATATATCAGCAACGATATCAATAAAATTAATCCCACTATAAAGTAAATACACAATACTAATGCGGAGTTACGCATACTGTTTGTAATATCATCAACCAACCCAAAACTGAACATGCCCCCAACAATAGCCAATTTTTCCGTCACATCATAAAAACTAAAGAATGAGGCGGAGTCAGGTATATCCTGCGGTATTAATTTGGAATAAGTAGAGCGCGAAAGTGACTGTATGCCACCCATTACCAGGCCCACAACTATTGCCAGTATATAAAACTGCGTAGCACTAGTGGTGAAATAAGCGGCAATACATACCAATATCCAGATAATAACAACATTCATTAATACTTTGATGTTGCCATATTTATCCGAAAGTTTCGACATTAGCGTCGCTCCGCCTATTGCCACCAGTTGGATAATAAGAATGATCTGAATCAGCGAACTGGTTTCCATTTTTAATTCCTTTGCCCCGAAACTGGTTGCTACCAGCATAATGGTTTGCACCCCCATAGAGTAAAAGAAAAATGCAGGCAGGTAACGCTTAAGCACTGGCATTTTTTTTACCCGCCGCCATACCTTGTTCAATTCAACAAAACCCCCTCTAATCAGATCGTGCGTATGCGTTTTGGCATTAGGGCTTCCTTTTGGCAAAATGGTAAAGGGAATATACGCGAACCCTATCCACCAGATACCCACTAATAAGAACGATAAACGCGCAGGAAAACTGGCATCAGTGATCCCGAAAGTTTTTGGCGACAACACAAAAGCAAAGCAGATCAATTGAAGCAGTACACTGCCAATATATCCATATGTAAAACCCTTGGCACTTACGCTGTCCTGCATATCCAGCGTTGCAATTTCAGGCAGGTAGGAATTGTAGAACACAAAGCCACCACTATACCCTATCGCCGCCAGGCCGAAAAATATCATGCTGATCTCCAGGGTATCAAACTTAAAAAAATATAGTGCGCAGCAGGATATGGAACCCAGCCATGTAAAAAACTGCATGAAGATTTTTTTGTTTCCCCGATAATCGGCGATGGATGTTAAAATGGGTAACAACAGCGCAATAACCAGGTAAGCTGCGGCCAGGGTATAATCAGACAAGGCTGTATTAACAAACTGGTGACCAAAAAATGTGACCCTGCCACCAGTATTTTTATTAGCCGTAATTGCTACATAATAAGCCGGGAAAATGGTAGAGGTGATTACCAGGTTATAGGCTGAATTAGCCCAGTCAAACATGGCCCAGGCCCGGATGGTTCGTTTATTATTTTTAGCTTCCATTGATAGCTAAAAGTATAAAAAAATACGTTTATATACCCGTAGGTTAAGAGTAGTACCCTGTAATATTTGCAGTTTATTGATCCTAAGGAGGTCTTACAAATCAAGCAGAATTAATAAATTATCAACTTATTAACAAATTAACAATTTATTAACAATATTATCAATACAATGCCAATTTCAATGCATTTATGTTAATAACCATTTATTTTGGTTTAGGGATGCTTATCTTTGTTTACCGGGCAAACGATTTTTGTTATTGCCTGTTAAATAAAATGCACTAACATGAAGTATGGACTTTTGATTGATATGGATGGCGTTATCTACAGTGGGGAAACATTGATAGAGGGCGCCGATAAATTTATCAGGTATTTACTTGATAATAATATTCCCTTTACTTTTATGACCAATAACAGTCAGCGTACCCGTATTGAAGCAGTGCGCAAGCTAAAGAGGCTGGGAATAGAAGTTACCGAAGAACACGTTTACACCAGTGCCATGGCCACAGGCAAATTCCTGGGCGATCAAAGCCCCAACGGAACTACTGCTTATGTTTTGGGAGAAGGTGGATTGTTGACCAGTTTACATGAAAATGGCATTAAATTGGTTGATACTGACCCTGAATTTGTGGTTTTAGGTGAAGGCAGGAATTTTACCCTGGAAATGGTTCAGCGCGCGGTGGATATGATATTGGCAGGTGCAAAATTTATTACTACAAACAGAGATCCGTCTCCCAAAAAACCAGGATGGAATAATTTAGGCATAGCAGCCACCACAGCTATGATAGAGGAAGCAACAGGTAGAAAAGCCTTTGTAACCGGCAAGCCAAGCCCGGTGATGATGCGGTCGGCACGTAAATACCTGGGACTGGAAACAGCGGAGACAACCGTAGTGGGTGATACTATGGAAACTGATATACAGGGTGGCGTACAAATGGGATATAAAACTATCCTGGTGCTTTCGGGAATAGCAAATAAAGATAGCCTTAGCCATTACGCTTTTAAGCCGGATATGATCGTAAGTTCGGTGGATAAAATAAAATTCCCTTTAAAATGGTGGTAACCAATAGCAGCCTGCGGTAGTCTTATAATAGCTAATACTGTTGAAAATTTACACATATTACTTTTTTTTGAAAAAAAAATTATAATATGCAACCTATAATTTATTGTTACGTATAAAGCAATAAGTTATTAATTTGACAGTTAAAATAAAACCAATTAGCCATGAATTCAAACATCCGCATGACCAAGCTTGATACCGCGTTAATTCTGTCAATTTATGGCATTAGCTTAAGTTTCTTTGGCTTCACTTGCGTTACTGTTTGTCAGTATTTTATTCGCTAATTTCAATTACCCTCTCTGCTTACCAGCTCCATTATTTTTAGAAGATCCGGTTCATTTCCTGATTTGGAACAATTTGCTATTTCAATCCTCACGTCTTTTTTAAACCTCATATTGGTTTAAACAGAAACACAAAATGTTCTGCTTGCAGGTAATCTATGCCATTGTAAAATTTCATAGCAGGCATATATTTATTGGTCATCAGTGTAATCACTTCATAGCCTTTTTCCCGGGCAAAATTTTCTGTATGATCTAACAAAAATTTGCCATAACCCAATCTTTGCCTTTCAGGAGAAATAAATACCTCATCAACAAACAGCAAGTCGTTTGTCCACCATGTTTTTGAATGCCCCAGCACAGCCCCAGCAATGTTATCTTCTTCACACAATACAAAGCCAACAAATCGCTGACTATCCACATATTCAGTTAAATATTTTATTGCTTTTTCTAAAGTAAAATTATAATTCCACGGCGGTTGATTATAGGATTTAATATACAACTCTGCGCATTTATTAATGTCATTTTTTGTCAGGGGCCTAATGTTCATAGTTTAAGATTGTTTCAGAATTTGAACAAATCGATTCAGTTTCAGTTTTTTACACTTTTATATTGATAAAACTAATCAATTTACTTTAGCAATTATCTAAAGCTTTTTGCAATATAGAAGCGAACTCTTCTACATTCGGGGGTTGCAACATAGTAAGGTGATTGCCCGGAACAAGACACCTATCGGTAATATTCAGTGCAAATTTTTTCCAGCCATAATACTCTGCATCATCGTTATAATGAACATAAGTTTTAGCATTGAAAAGATATACCGGGGTATTGAACGGGGTTAATTTATAATTTACTAAAGCGTAATCATGTTTGGCCTGGATATTATCCAATAACTGATAATAATCCTTAGACTTAGCTTTTTTAGTCACACCAAGTTTATCAGTAAAACCCGCTACCTGCCGTTGAGCTACTATGTATAATTGCCTTGAAAGTGACTGCGTTCCCCCTAAAAACTTTGGCATGTAACGTTTTATTTTTTTATACAGTATCTCATGCCATTTCTTGGTGGCTGCTGCATTATCTGCATCGGTATCAAAAATAGCCAGCATTTTTACTTTCTTACCCATCTTTTCAAGCTGGCGAGCCATTTCAACAGCTATAAATCCGCCAATTGAATAGCCTCCTATTGCATACGGACCGGAAGGATTATGTTCTAAAAGTTCACTTACATAAAATTTCGCAATATCAGTTATGCTATCCATAGGGTCTTCTTCACCGTCAAGTCCTTTAGCCTGTAACCCATATACCGGTTGTTCGGGGTGCAAATGTAAGGCAAGGCTATTAAAATTTAACACGTTTAAACCCGCTCCATGAACAATATAAAAAGGCATATTATTTCCTGAGGCTTTAATGGCAACCAACGACTTCCACGTTGGCTCTTTGTTATCTTTTTGTATAAAGGCGTTTAATGACCTTACAGTTGGATACTTGAACAAAATAGCTATTTGGAACTTTTTACTTGTTTTCTTTTCAATTTTGGTCATTATCTGGACAGCCAGCAATGAGTGCCCGCCAATGTCAAAGAAATTATCATTCGCCCCAACAGTTTTCAGCTTTAGAACTTCCTTCCATATTTCTACCAATACTTTTTCCGATTCAGTAACAGGCTCGGCATATTGTTCTTTCAGCTGCTCTTCTGCATCAAAATCAGGCAGGGCTTTTTTGTCTATTTTTCCGTTTGATGTTAATGGTAAATCGTTCAGTTCAAGCCATAACGCCGGAACCATATAATCTGGCAGTTTACTCTTTAAATAAGATATAACAAGCTCACGGTCATAGTTATCTTTCCCTACTATATAACTAACCAACCTCTTTTTGCCATCTTTATCAGCCCTTGCTAGTACTACAGCCTGCTTTATAAATTCACTTTGTCTTAATACGCTCTCAATTTCTCCTAACTCGATACGATAACCTCTTATTTTAACCTGGTCATCCCTCCTGCCAATAAATTCCATGTTCAGGTTTGGCAACATTCTTCCAAGGTCACCAGTTCTGTACATTCTCCCTCCAGCCCTGTCGCTAAAAGGGTCTTCTACAAATGAGTAGTCAGTTTTTTCCTTTTCATTTGCATACCCACGGGCAACACCTACCCCTCCAATATATAATTCACCCGGTATACCAATCGGAACCGGTTGCAATTGCTCATTAAGTATATAAAAGAAATTGTTGTTTATGGGCTTGCCATAAGGTATACTGCTCCAATTGCTATCAACTTTTTCTATAGGATAGTAATTTGACCATATTGTTCCCTCTGTAGCGCCGCCAAGGCTAATGACCTGTGCATTAGAAAAATATTTTTTTATCCTGCCGGGAAGACTAACAGGTATCCAGTCGCCGCTCATAAACACCAGGCGAAGGTTTTTTTGTAAATATTCATTATCCTCTGCCTCCAGTTCCCTTACCAGGTAATCCATCGTGGTTGGTACAGAATCCCAGAATGTAATGTTATGCTTTATCAGCATATCTTTAAGTTTAGGCACATCCATTAGTTCATGCTGCTCAACTATTACAATAGAACCGCCGGATGCCAGCATTCCGAAAATATCGTATACCGACAGGTCAAAGCACATAGATGTTATAAACAGCAAACGGTCATCAGATCCTATATTGAATTCCGTATTGACCCAAAGAATGAGGTTTACAGCCGAGTGGTGTTCTATCATCACCCCTTTTGGCCGGCCTGTGGAACCTGATGTGTATATGGTATAAGCTAATTGCTTGCTGTCAACTTTGACCCCTAAATTATGAGTGGCAAAACTAATAAGTTCAAGCGTATTTATTTTTATAAACTGATTTGCCGGGGTCAAACTTTCTAATGAATAATTACCATCAGCCACAACTTTGGTAACTGAGGAATTATGAAGAATATATTCTTGCCTTTCTATCGGATATTCAGGGTCAATAGGTACATAGGCTCCGCCAGCTTTCATGATAGCATACATGCCTATGATCATATCAAAACCACGCGCTACAAGCAAGCCAACATTATCCCCTTTGTTTACACCGTGATCTACCAGGTACCTTGCTAACTGGTTAGCACGCTCATTTACTTCCCGGTATGTCAGGGTGAGGCTCTGCTGGCGCAACGCGATATTCTCGGGTGTTTTTAATACCTGTTCCTCAAACAGATTAACTATGGTCTTTTTTGCAGGATAAGTGGATAACGTGTTATTAAACTTCACCAGCACATCATGCATTTCTGTCGGTGTCAGAATCGGCAAAGCCCCAATGCTTTTGTGCGGGTCTTTTATTATAGAATCAAGTAATTGGTGGTAGTGACCTGCCATCCTTTTAATGGTGCCCTCAAGATAGAGATCGGCAGCGTATTCTATTTTTAATAGTATACCTGAAGATGTTTCTTTTAAAATAAAAGTCAGGTCATATTTTGATGGTTGTTCTAAAATAGGATCTGTTTCATCGTCATTCAAAAAAACAAACATTACATTGAACAGGGAATTTTCATTCTTTTCTGCCGTAATGGCTTCAACAATTTTTTCAAAGGGGGCCTTTTGGTGTTTGCGGGCTTCAAGCAATGTTGCATTTACCTGTTTTATCAGGTCGACAAACTTAACTTCACCGTTCAAACTACTGCGGAAAGCCAATATATTGGAATGAGGATCAGGCGAATTGAGTTGTTCAGTTACAATAACCGGGCTCAAAACACAAATATCTTCCTGGTTACTATATCTATACAATAAAACTTTAAAAGCAGATAGCAAGACAGTAAACAAATCAACATCCAGTTCATAATTCAACCGGACCAATTGCTCGCTCTTTTCACTATCGATCAAAAATTCGGTTACAGCTTTATCAGCATTGCGATCATTAGTTCTTGTAAGATCAGCATTGAGATGTAATTGCGCCACTCCCTGCAGCTTCTCCCTCCAGTAATCTATTTCAATAGCAAAAGAATCCTTGTCAGACAAAACCAAATCTTGCATTTAAAAAAAAATAAATTTAACAAGTAGTTATAATAATAAGCTAATAAATTATAAAAAATGCTTTATAATTCTTTATACGTTCATAACGACGTTCTGGTTAACAAAAAAACGCCCTAATATTTAAGGCGTTTTTAAATCTATTGCAGGTAATAATACCGGTATGTTAGTTTACTTGCTTTTTAACAATGCAGCTGCTGAATGGTCTACAAACCATTGTAGATCCCCATCTTTTGGACTGATAAGCTGCGCCGGGTAGTTTTCAATATCCTTTTTATCTTCTATTACATGATGCACTGCTATTGCTTTACCCTCACCATAAACAAGATATGCTATATGATGTGCTTGGTTGATCAATGGCGCTGTCATAGTAATACGAAATACTTGCTGATCTTCCAGGAAAACTTCTTTAACAGATGCTGTTTTGTCATGCAGAACAGGCGTGTGCGGAAATAACGAAGCAGTATGCGAATTATCTCCAAGCCCTAATAATACCAGGTCAAAGCGAACATCAACTCCCGCAAAGTAATAATTGATATCGGTTGTATACTTTTTGGCCGCTTCTTCAGGACTCAATGACGTATCAACCGGGAATATTTGCTTATAGCTTAGTTCTAATGGCTCAAGCAATGCTTTTTTTGCCATTAGGTAATTACTTTGAGGATCGGTATTTGGAACATACCGCTCGTCACCAAAGAAAAAATGAACTTTATTCCATTCCACCTTGTCCCTATACAATGGTGATGCCAATAATTCATATAGTTTTTTAGGCGAATTTCCACCTGACAGTGCTACCGAGAATTGACCATGAGCCGCTATTGAAGATGCGGCCGTTTCAACAAAATAGTTGGCTAAGCCATTTAACACTTCATCCTCAGTATTAAAAACATTTATCTTCATCCTACTTATTTTTTGCCGTTAACAGGGATTGTAAACCAATTAAAGCCATCCCTGGCTATTAGTGCTTCCGCAGATTCCGGTCCCCATGAATCGGCAGAATAATTGGGAAAATTCAAGCTCTTTTTATTCTGCCATGTGCTCAAAATAGGCATAACCAATTCCCACGCTGCTTCTACCTGGTCGCCGCGCATAAATAATGTTTGATCGCCCAGCATGGTATCCAATATTAATGTTTCATAAGCCTCCGGAGCTTGTTGGGTATAGGTGCCTTTATAATCAAATACCATATCAACAGCATTTAAAACCATATCAATACCCGGGCGCTTGGCTTGTACCTGCAAACGAATGCTCATTTCTGGCTGAATACTGATGATCAACCGGTTTTGTTGCCAGCTTTCAGCAGCTTCGGTAGGAAATATCAGGTGCGGAACATCTTTAAATTGTATGGTGATCACAGATGCGGATTGGTGCATCCTTTTACCTGTGCGTAAATAGAATGGTACGCCCTGCCAACGCCAGTTATCTACAAAAAACTTTATTGCCGCAAAGGTTTCCGTATTTGATTGCGGGTCAACTTTTGGCTCCTCCCTGTATCCTGGAACCTCTTTACCTTTCATCCATCCACTGCCATACTGGCCTCTAACCGCCGAAAGACGCACATCTTCGGGGCCAAACCTGCGCATAGCTCTTAATACATCAACTTTACGGTCGCGTACCTCATCGGCATTAAAACTTACAGGAGGTTCCATCGCCACGTGACAAAGCAGCTGCAGCAGATGATTTTGTATCATATCCCTGAGCGCGCCAGAACCATCATAATAGTCACCACGTTCTTCAACGCCCAATTGCTCGGTAACCGATATTTGCACATGTTCAATATAATTACGGTTCCAAAGCGGCTCCATTATTGAATTGGCAAAGCGGAAAGCCATAATATTTTGAACGGTTTCTTTTCCCAGGTAATGGTCTATACGGTATATTTGGCATTCATCAAATATACCTGACAGTAATTGGTTTAACTCTTTCGCCGTTTCAATGTCATGTCCAAATGGTTTCTCTATTACTATCCTTGTCTTTTTCTTATCTTCTGCAAGCTTGGCTTTCGCAATATTCGACGCGATGATAGGAAACAAATTTGGCGATACGGCCAGGTAATAGATCACATTCGATTTTGTCTTCCATTCAGCATTATGCTTGTCTATACGCTTACCAAATTCCTTAAACGTTTCGGCATCCTTTACATCAGATACCTGGTAATAAATATTTTTTGCAAATTCGTCCCATTTCTCTTTTACAGCTTTTCCACTGCGTGAAAACTGGTTGATATCATTAAATAAATTTGTCCTGAACTGCTCATCGGAAAATTGAGTACGCCCTGTACCTATGATTGAAAATTGAGATGGCATCCATCCATCTAAAAATAAATTATAAAGTGCTGGGGCAATTTTCCTTGAGGTTAGATCGCCGGTACCACCAAAAATAACAAATATGGTAGGATCTGATTTTGTAGTTGAGCTCATTTTCAAGTTCTTAAACAGCTAATTAGATAAAATTAAAATATTAATCGTCGCTTTTTGGCACCCATTGGGTATGGAAAACACCTTCTTTTCCAATCAACTCATAAGTGTGTGCTCCAAAGTAATCGCGTTGTGCCTGGGTGAGGTTTGATGGCATCCTTTTATTACGAAAGTTGTCAAAATAACTCAGTGACGCAAGGTACGATGGTGTAGCTATACCGGCTGTAACGGTGGCCGATAACACCGTACGGGCACCCTTTGCAGCTTCTGAAACTAAATTATGTACGTTACCATCCAATAGCAAATGCGCCAGTTTGGCATCCTTCTGGTAAGCATTAAAAATATCATTCAGAAAAGCAGACCTGATGATACATCCGCCACGCCATATTTTTGCGATCTCATCCAGCTTCAAATCATATTTATATTCTTCAGATGCCCTTGCAAGCAAGTGCATACCCTCCGCATAAGTAACAATCATGCTGAAATAAAATGCCTGCTCTAAGGCTGTTATAAACTCATCAGCATTTACATTTAATTGGATTTCTTCCTGGCTATATAAGGCTGAAGCCTGCTCTCTTAATTGTTTGTATTTAGACAAATCACGCATAGAAACGGCGCTGTCTATAGTCGGTATTGGTGCTTGCAAATCCATTGCCACCTGTGATGTCCACTTACCGGTACCTTTAGCTTTAGCTTCATCTTTTATATCATCGATTAACAGGTGATCTGTTCCCGGCGCTTTGTAAGCAAAAATATCTTTGGTTATTTCAAGCAAAAATGATTGCAAACGGCCGTCATTCCATTTTGAAAATACCTGCCCAATAGACTCATTATCCATTCTCAGGCCATTTTTTAATATTTCATAGGTTTCAGCAATCTGCTGCATCAAACCATACTCAATACCATTATGCACCATTTTAACAAAATGGCCAGCGGCACCCGGACCAATATAGGTTACACAGGGAGCACCATCAACTTTTGCAGCTATGGATTCTAAAATGGGTTTCATTACATTGTAGGCATCCCTATCGCCCCCGGGCATCATACTTGGCCCCTTGCGCGCACCTTCCTCGCCTCCGGATATACCCATCCCGAAGAAATGAAAGCCCTTGGTTTCCAACTCATCCACCCGTCTGTTGGTATCTGTAAAATGCGAATTTCCGCCATCTATCAATATGTCTCCTTTATCTAAAAGGGGAAGTAGTTCCGCTATTACATCATCTACTATTTTGCCTGCCGGTACCAACATCATTATTGCTTTGGGACTTTTTAGGCTCGTTGTAAATTCTTTTATATCACTAAATCCTTTTACGTTTCCGTGTTTCCCTTCCTGTTCCAGCAAAGTACCTTTTGTGGCGTCTTTATCAAACCCCGCACCCGCTACGCCATGATCGGCCATATTCAGTAATAGATTACGCCCCATAGTACCCAGGCCAATCATGCCGAAATCATATTTACTTGATGTATTACTCATTTTTAGTCGAATTTTTCTTTTTTTAAATTTTCAAGAATTTCTTTGGTCGATTCAAACCCCGTATGCTGAAATGAACGTATCCCGAGTTTTTGAGCGGCATTTACGAACATTATCCTGTCATCAAAGTAAACACATTGCTGAGGCAAAACCTGCGCAATACCCATCGCCAGCTTAAAAATACCTGGATCAGGTTTACGCATGCCTACTTCGCAGGATGATACAAACGCATCAAAAAAGTCATGAAGTTTAAACTTCTTTACACGATAATCATTCAGTTCTTTACCCTCATTATTGATAGAAATAATACGGAAGCCACATTCCTTTTTCCATTCTTTCAGCCATTTCAAAGTATCTGGAAGCTCTTTACTTTGTCGATAAATAAACTCTTTGACATCTTCTCTTGCAAAATCA
>JAQBOK010000203.1 GCA_028288085.1 Mucilaginibacter sp. | reverse complement strand
CATATTACTTACCATTTTGGCATCGAGGCGCTTGCCATCAACCTCCAGGTACATGTTAAGCAGGTTAAAGCTGTTCAAAAAATTGCTCACCCGGCCGCGGCCATACAGATCATAAGCACCGGCAAGTACCACATTTTTCACTTTAAACGGCTCGGGAGATGACACGATGCCAATCATCCCGTTGGCGGCGGTAATACCATAATAGTTATTCGGATCTATTTTATCGGCTTTTATTACCCAGGGGCTTTGTGCCGATGAACGGTTAATCACCAGCAGACCCGCTAACACGATAAGGGATACTATTTTTTTCATATCAACCCGTTATTTTATCTTTAATTGCAGCTTCTCGTTCACCAGTTCGCCTATTTTACGGCCCGACATGGTGCCTATTATGCAGGCTGTTTTGTAATGGATACCGCCATAAACGCGCGACATGGAAGCCTCCTGCGAAGCAGCCCTGAATGATTTAAAACTACGCGCAGGGATACCAAACTCGGTTTCGGACGAATCTGTATAGGCTACATCATCCCCAAAGCTTTTAGTTAGGGTTTCGGCAGCTGCTGCAGATATCACCGCGTGCCCGCTAATATATTCGGGAAATGGCGGGGTTTGGATGCGCGGCCTCCAATCGGGGTTTAACACTTTGGTTATTACCGTTTCGGGGCGTACGCTGTTTGATTTGTATTTTACATACCAGCAATTTATAAAAGCATCAAACAAGGCTATTGATGCCCTGGTATAGGCGGACACAGTAGTGCCAAAATCGGCTTTTTTAATTTTAGAGCCAACGCCGGCTATGTTCATCCAGTGCCCTGCAGGCCCAAATTTTTTGGTAGCGAATGATGCGTGGCCGATAACGTTTAATTTAAACGCGTTATCATCCCAAAAATCGGCCATGTGCTTTTGGTCTTCGGTAAGGTTATCGCCTAATTGCTTAACCTCAATTACGCTTTTATAAAATTGGCCGTTCTTGTCTGTCATGTTGTAAGGCGGCGGTTCGGGGGCGGGAATCTGCGATGCCGAATCTAACACCATGGTACGGATCTCTCCCCAGTGTGGTTCAAGCGCCTGGGCATACATAGGTGGTGTAGGGATCCAGCGGCCATCCTTACGCACTACTGTATACTTACTTGCCGAGCGGGTTTGCGCGTAATGGTCTTTTTTACTCCATTTCATGATATGCTTGGCAACGCTATCAGAATAAGCAACCGAATTTTCAAACACATCTGATGGCATCCCGGCATCTTTTGCCTTCTGCTTTAACTCGTCCACATAAACAGACATGCTACCTTCGGGAAAGGTAACAGCATTCCCCACAAAGCAAAATGAAAGTAATGACGCGATCTGAAAATCTATCTCTTTGCCTTTCTCCGGCTGCGGGGCTTTTGGCAGGTGCTTTATCTGCCCGGCTAATGAGCGGTAATGTGTTGGGTCGCCGGCGGCAATTACCTCGTATGCGGCAATGTTGGCGTATACATAATTACGGGATGCAATAACCGGCGGGAAATTATTTTCAAGAACAATATCGTTCAATCTTTTTACGGTAACGCGGTAAAGTTCGGGATCGTGGGTAACTTTTTTGTAATCGGCTTTTTTACATGATGCAAATACAAAAATTACACCTGCAATTAAAAACAGGAAACGTTTCATAACAGCTTATTGGATTAAGAGAAAAGATGGCTTGCACCACCAAACTTATATTGGCTTTTTTGTGAGATTATGGGCTAATATAAGGTTTTTTACATAATTGACCGGTACATAAATTGTTTGACTTTAACCGGCTTTAATCAGTATTTTTAGCACTCAAAAAAAGCAGAAGTATTAGTCTTGCTTTGCCCTAAATGTTTTAGTATTTATATGAAAAAACCGGTGTTATTAGTTTTTGGCTTACTCTTTTTAGCCTTTGTAAGTATTTATTTTATTATCCCTCAAAAAATACAGATAACCCGTGCGGTTGAAATTGATGCTACGGATATAAACGTATCAAAATTTTTGGTTAACAAAAGGCCGTGGGCAAAATGGTGGCCCGGCAAACGCGCAGCTGCCGACAGCTCATCATACAATTACAAAAATATCGGTTTTACCCTGCAGCAAAACACCAATAGCGAGATGCATGCGCTTATTAAGCAAGATGACATTGAACTGAACAGCGCATTAACCTATGCTACAACAGGCGAGGGTATGTGCGAGGTAACCTGGTTTGCCGAAAAACAAAGCAGCCTTAACCCATTTGAGCGTGTAGCTGAATACATTAAAATAAAACGAATAACTAATGACCTGGATACAGTGTTGGTGAATTTTAAGAAGTTTATGCAGGCTGATATGAATGTATACGGTATGAATTTCACCATAGCCAAAATTCAAAACCCTATTGTACTGGCCACTACTGTAAACATAAATGACTACCCGAATGCTGAAACTATTTACAAGATGGTAAATGAGTTAAAAAAACAGCTCCGTACAGAAAACGCCATAGCGCTTGATTCGCCTATGATGAATGTGCACCCTGTAGAGACTGGCGGTTACCAGGTAATGGTGGCCATACCTATTAATAAAATAATTAAACCCGGCAAAAATATGGCGATAAACAGTTTGGTTAAAAATGCTAATG
>JAQBOK010000185.1 GCA_028288085.1 Mucilaginibacter sp. | reverse complement strand
TGATTAATACTTTCATAAAAACCCTGCCATAAATAGTTCAAAAAATAACAATTCTGCAAAAAAATTGCTTTCCTGCTCACAATTTTAAAACGCATTGCCTTTTGGGGTAAACAAATAATAAAAATTAAATTTTAAACAGAATATAACAATCAAGGTTGATTAAGTAAGCGATTCTTTGTTTAAATTGAGCCATTATATCATCTATAAATGAGAGTTTTCCACTTGAGCGCCGAATGTTATCCAGTTGCCAAAGTTGGCGGACTGGCCGATGTGGTAGGCGCCTTACCCAAATACCAGAATCAGCTCGGTTTACAGGCCGCAGTGGTCATGCCTTTTTACGATAGGAAGTTTACCCGGGAAAATGAATTTGAAACTGTGTTTCAGGCATCCTCCTTATTGGGAACAACGCGTTTTTATTTCGAAATATTAAAAGAAAAAACAGATAAACTGGGCTTTGAACTATACTTGGTAAAGATTCCCGGTTTATTAGACAGGGAAGAAGTTTATAGTTATCCTGATGAAACTGAACAGTTCATCGCTTTCCAGATCGCGTTTTTAGACTGGATCACCTGGTCGCAGCAAACTCCGGACCTGATCCATTGTCATGATCATCATTCGGGTTTGGTGCCATTCCTGCTTTACCATTCCAAACTGTACACGCGGTTGGCTAACACGCCCACCGTATTTACCATACATAATGGGCAATATCACGGTGCTTTTGGCTGGAATAAGCTTTCCCTGCTGCCAGAGATAGACCTGACAAAAACGGGTCTGCTCGACTGGAATGGCGGCATCAACCCATTAGCCGCTGCGGTAAAATGCTGCTGGCGTTATACTACTGTATCCCCAACCTACCTGGAAGAGTTAACCTATAACTCGAATGGTCTAGAATATTTGTTTTATGTAGAGCGGGCCAAGGGGTCGGGTATCATTAACGGCATAGATACTGAGGTATGGAACCCGAAGACCGATCCTATGATACCGGAAAACTATTCATTGCGGCAGCTGGCAACCGGCAAACAAAAAAACAAAGAGATTTTATGTGAAAGATTTGGGTTATCGCCGGATAAACCGCTTATCTCATTTATTGGCCGCCTTGTTATTGAAAAAGGGGCAGACCTGTTGGCCGAGGCAATAAAAAATAGCATTATCACGCACCCTGATGAGATTAATTTTTTTATATTAGGTGCAGGTGAAGTTGAAACGCAGGAAGAGTTGCTGGCACTCAAGGAAGAGTACCCGGGCCAGGTGAATGTTTTTATAGGGTATGATGAAAGCCTTGCGCACCTGGTGTATGCCGGGACAGATTTCCTGCTGATGCCTTCACGTGTAGAACCATGCGGTTTAAACCAACTGTATGCCATGCGTTATGGCACCATACCAATGGTAAGAACCACAGGAGGCTTAAAGGATACAGTGATTGATTTTGGTGATGAGGGCGGTTATGGGATCCGCTTTGTTCATACCAGTGTTAGTGATATAATTCATGCTGTAGGCCGTGCTGCAAAACTTTACGAAACAACACCTCACCTACAATTGTTGCGAAAACGAATGATGGCGCTCGATTTCTCATGGGACCGCTCAGCCAAAGAATATCTTAATCTTTACGAGAGTTTAAAATCTGCTATATGACATCAAAAGTAATTTGCATCGTGCTCGGTGGCGGCCAGGGAAGCCGCTTATCACCGCTTACCGCAACCCGCTCAAAGCCGGCTGTGCCCATCGCGGGAAAATATCGCCTGGTAGATATACCCATCTCAAACTGTCTGCATTCGGGCATTACGCGAATCTATGTGCTGACGCAATTTAATTCGGCGTCGTTAAATAAGCACATAAAAAACACATACCACTTTAGCAGCTTCAGTGATGCTTTTGTTGATATTTTGGCCGCAGAACAAACGCCGTCCAGCGTGGCTTGGTTTCAGGGTACGGCTGACGCAGTAAGGCAAAGCTTACATCACCTTGCCGTGCATGAATTTGATTATGTGCTTATTCTTTCGGGCGATCAGTTGTACCAGATGGACTTTGAAGAAATGATCACTCACCACATTGACAACCAAGCCGAAATATCTATTGCCACCATCCCGGTACATGCTAATGATGTGCCTGGTTTTGGGATCTTAAAAACAGATGACAGCGGGCTGATCAATGCATTTATTGAAAAACCCAAAAAGGATTTCGAAAGCTGGGCTTCAGAAGTAAGCGATGAAATGAAAGCCGCCGGAAGACTTTACCTGGCATCAATGGGTATCTATATGTTTAATCGCAAAACTTTGTATGATTTGTTGGAAGGTAACGAAAGGACTGATTTCGGTAAAGAAATAATCCCTCAATCTATTGATAATCATAAGGTATTAAGTTACCAGTATGAAGGATACTGGACGGATATCGGAACTATTCCTTCGTTTTTTGAGGCTAACCTGGGATTAACTGATGATATCCCTCAATTTAACCTTTTCGATAAGAACCACATATTTACCCGGGCACGCATGCTGCCGCCATCAAAAATATCGGGCACACGACTTGATAAAACAATTATAGCAGATGGTTGCATTATCAACGCCAGCGAGATAAGTCATTCAATAATTGGTATTCGTACCCGTGTGGGTTTGGAAACTATTATTGAAAGCTGCTATGTAATGGGGAGTGATAATTACCAAACCCTGGAGCAAATTGAAGAATCACGTTTAAGTAATTCGCCTATAATGGGTATTGGTGACCGGTGCCATATTAAAAATGCCATCATTGATAAGAACACCTATATTGGCAACGATGTGCAAATTAATTGCGGCGAAAAACTGGAAGATGGCGATTATGGAACCCATACCGTTCAGGATGGAATAGTGGTTATAAAAAAGAGGGCAATTATACCCAATGGCACAATAATTTAGATTTTTAAAACAATTACGCAGTACGTTGTTTATTATAACTAATCATAAAAACCAAAAACTTTTATAGCTATGAAAAAAGCATTAGCCATGATCGCTTTAGCAGCGGTTTGTTTCGGTAGCACTGCTTCGGCATTTACCCCGGTAAAAGCTACTCAGGATACTACCAAAACCAAAATGAAGAAAAAAGGTACTAAAATGAAGATGAAGAAGAAAACAAAGGACACTACCAAGATGTAGTCTTTGACTTTCTCAAAACAGCAAAGCCCTTCGAAATCCGAAGGGCTTTGCTGTTTTATAGGTCAAGGCTTTCGCCAATGCCGGGAAGTTCAAGATTGATACCCGCATCCGCAAATTTTTTCGCCGCTTCGGCCTTGTTGATCTTTATTGCCGGGAAAGTATCATAATGTACACCAATCACATTCTTACAGTTGATGAAACCTGACGCTTTTATCGCATCATCTATACCCATGGTATAATTATCTCCTATCGGTAAAATAGCCCAATCAAGACTTTCATCAGCAAGCAACTTCATATCATAAGTAAGCGCAGTGTCACCTGCAAAATAGATCTTTTTTCCGTCGGCATAAATTACAAAACCTGCAGGATTACCGCCATAAGAGCCATCAGGCATTGAACTTGAGTGAACGGCATTAACCATTTTAACGCGGCCAAAATCAAAATTAAAACCTCCGCCAATATTCATGCCATGTACATTTTTTAAACCCTTATTGTCTAACCATCCGGCTATATCGGCTATGCATATCACCGTTGCACCGCTGTTTTTTTCGATAGTGAAAAGGTCGGCCATGTGGTCACCGTGCCCATGAGATAGTAGAATGTAATCAGGTTTCAAGCCGTTTACATCAATATTTTTTGCCATTTCATTTGGCGAAATAAAGGGATCAAACAATAATGTTTTTCCGCCGGCCTGCAATTCAAATGCTGACTGGCCATAATAAGTGAATTTCATACGAGCTGATATTTAATTTTTTATATTTAATTAATACGAGACGTGATTTCAGAAATACATTCGGATCTATTTTCCAAACATACCTCCTAAACCGCCGAACATGTCTTTCGTGAGGGCAGCCATTTCACTTTGACTTATATTATCTGCCTGCCCCATTGCTTTGTTAACGGCTACAACCAGCAACTCCTCCAGCTCTTCTTTATCAGCGTCTTTATAAAAATCGTCATCAATATTAATGGATTGTATTACTTTGTTGCCATTGGCAATAACGGTGATCTTGCCACCTTCGGCTGTACCGGAAACTGTAATTCCGTCGAGGCGCTTTTTCACCTCGCCTGCCTTTTGTTGCGCTTCAAATAGTTTATCGAACATGTTTTTGATGTTGAATGGTTAAACGTTGGAAAGTAGTAATGTTTTTAATAGTCTAAAATCCCATTTGATAAATGCATTATCATCCTAAATATAAAGGATAACCCCGCAATTTTCAACATTAAAACTTTCAAACAAAATTAAAAATTAATCTTCTGCTGTATCGCCATTACCATTATAGGCGCCTTTGCGAATAACCGGCATGCCCTCCAGCTTAAAAAGATCGTCCAAATGTAACAAGCTTCCGTTAACAAGGTTTCCGAGCAATACAATTGTTACGTCATTTTTCAAATCCCGCACAAAAATATGTCTGAAACCATGCCACCAGCCGGTATGGTAAACTACTTTTTCTCCGGGTGCTTCAAAAAGCCTCCAGCCGTATCCGTAGTTAAAGTGACCGCGTATCATGGGGTTGCGGTCTGTATAAGCGGAATCTTGTGTCGCAGGTTTGATCAGCCGGCCAGACCTGAGCGCCTGGTCAAATAAATACAGGTCTGATACGGTACTGTATATTCCTTTATCGCCAACCGGCCCATCCAAAAAGTTAGGGGCAACTGAATATTTCCAGCTATTACGGTCGTGGCCAACCACATCAACAGGTATTTTATCATACACCGCTTTGGAATACACCGCGGTATGGGTCATACCGGCAGGTTTAAAAACGTTATCTTTCATATAATCGGCATAACTCATTCCTGATACCTTTTCAATGATGGAACCCAACACCATAAAGTTTGAGTTATTATACAAAAAGCGTTTGTCGGGCTTATTAAAAGGTGTTGGTTTATATTGGGCTATCATATTCATCGCCTCGGTGTTGGTAAGCCCTTTACGCTGGTTGAGGTGCTGACTGCGATAAATGTTATCAATAAAATATACATAATTCATCATTCCCGAACGATGGGTAAGCAGCAGCTTTATAGTAATACCATCATAAGGAAAATTGGGGAAAAAATCTTTCACATTCTGATCAAGCCTCAGTTTGCCACGCTCCATCAGTTGTAAAATGGCGGTCGACGTCATGGTTTTAGTAACCGATGCCAATTGAAACTGTGAGTTGATCTTCAGACTATCCCGCTTCAAGTGATCGGCCCATCCTAATGCGTTCTCATAAATTATTTTTCCATGTTTGGCAACCAGTATATCGCCGTTAAACCCACTATTTTGATGCAGCCTATGAAAAAACTCATCAATCCGTTTATCCGGAGTTTTGGTGTTATACTTTAAAAGTTCGGTTGGATTAAAGGGTTTGCTATAGGTTATTTTGGTGTCTTTTGGGTTGGCATTGTTATTTCCGCAGGCAATTAACAACAGAAGCGGTGCGGAAGCAGTAAGAAGTTTTTTTAACACTAATCTCATAATAAATCTATCACGTAAACAAACGCGAAAATTGGAATTTATATACCGGCCTGAAACTAAAGTTTTAAACATTTTTCTTCTTTTAGTTAATAACCTTACCTAATTTTAAGGCATGAACTTTATTTACAGGGTAACATTAACCGCGGTTTTCTTTATAATAACTTTTTCGGCAAAGGCACAGGACAATGGTGCGGCCGACCTGATCAAACAAGGCGTACAGCTTAATGAACAGGGTAAATACGATGAGGCAATTGATAAATATAAAAGCGCTTTAAAAATTGACCCGGATAACATACAGGCAAATTATGAACTGGCTTTCTCCCTGTTTACTTCAGGAAAAGGAAATGACGGCATTCCTTATATTGAAAAGACCATAAAAGGTAGTACCAGCCCATCATTAATAGCTGCCTCTTATGATCTTTTAGGAAGTATTTACGACCAGGGGCATCAATCTCAGAAAGCCATTGAATCATATCAGGCAGGTATTAAAGTAAGTCCAACCTACCAGCGACTTCATTTTAATTTAGGGATAGCCTATTTTAGAAATAAACAATATACCGAGGCTGAAGCAAGCGCCATAGAAGCGATCAGGATCGACCCAAAACATGCAAGCAGTCAACGGCTTTATGCTTTAGTTACTTTTCATCAAAATAAGCGGGTGTGCGCTTTAATGGGTTTTTGCAGTTTGCTTTTACTGGAGCCTAAAACCCAACGTTCGGCCGAAGCCTACGCCAATATTCAGCATATTTTGCAGGGTGGTTTGCTTAAAGATGATAATGGGCGTACAACAGTGATCATTTCGCCCAAAGATAACCAGGAAAACTCCATGCTAAATACGGCAATATCTATGACTGTCCTATCGGCTCAAACAAAAAAACTGGCGGGGATGGATTTGCTGGAGTATGAATTAAAGCACATATTTTCTATAACCGGAGAGTTAGCGGAAAAGAAGGCTGATAAAAGTTTTTTTGATAAATTCTTTGTCGATTATTTTTATAAGCTGGAACAAAGCAATAATATGCCTGCATTTGCCAGGTTAATCAGCTTAAGCGCCAATAAGGATGAAAATACCAAATGGATGAATGATAATGCCCAACTGGTGAAGGAATTGGATAACTGGATAGCGGCGACACCTAGAAGTTTTTGAGTTAGCACTAACAAAAATAGATATGGCAGATCAAAGCATTTCAACAGAGGAAAGGATCGCGCTCTATAATAAATTAGTAGCAAGCCATCCCAATGCAGAACGCAAAGGAGATACCGTACCGTACACTTCTTTAAACGGTAACATGTATAGCTATTTATCCAAAGATGGGTTTCTGGCGCTTCGATTGGTAGCCGCTGACAGGGAGGTTTTTCTTGAGAAATACAAAACGACATTGGTTCAAGCTTATGGTATCATTCAAAAGGAATATGTAACGGTGCCGGATAGTCTTTTAAAAAACACCGATGAATTGAAGCCTTATTTTGATCTAAGTTATCAATATGTGAGTTCGTTAAAACCGAAGGCTGCTACGAAGGGCAAAAACAAAAACTAACTGCTATTTTTACAAAAATGTAATTGAAACATTACCTTCCGCTTTAGCTTACTTCATATAAAACCCTAACTTTGCAGCCGCAATATAATTCATACAAATACCATGAGTTTCAGAACCGAACACGACACCATGGGCGAGGTACAAGTACCCGCCGACAAATACTGGGGAGCACAAACAGAACGTTCACGTAATAATTTCAAGATAGGGCCCGAAGCATCAATGCCGAAGGAGATCATTGCCGCTTTCGCTTATTTGAAAAAAGCCGCCGCCTATACCAATACAGATTGCGGTGTATTAACGGCTGAGAAACGCGACCTGATAGCTCAGGTTTGCGATGAAATATTAGATGGCAAACTAGCTTCTGAATTTCCGCTGGTGATATGGCAAACAGGTTCGGGTACGCAATCAAATATGAACGTGAACGAGGTGATAGCCAACCGGTCACACGTATTACAGGGTAACAATTTGGGTGAAGGCAAAACTTTTATCCATCCAAATGATGATGTGAACAAATCACAGTCATCAAATGATACCTATCCTACCGCTATGCATATTGCGGCATACAAAATGGTAATGGATGTAACCATACCGGGAATTGAAAAGCTTCGCGATACCTTAAGAGCAAAATCAGAAGCTTTTAAAGGCGTGGTAAAAATTGGCCGTACTCATCTGATGGATGCTACGCCACTTACGCTTGGACAGGAATTTTCTGGCTACGTATCGCAGTTGGATCATGGTTTAAGGGCGCTGAGGAATACGCTTGATCACTTGTCAGAACTGGCACTGGGTGGTACAGCAGTTGGTACAGGCATCAATACTCCAAAAGGATATGATGTTATAGTAGCTGATTATATTGCCAAATTCACTGGTCTACCATTTCGTACAGCTGAAAATAAATTTGAGGCATTAGCCTCGCACGATGCTATTGTAGAGAGCCATGGCGCATTGAAACAAATAGCGGTATCCTTAATGAAAATAGCTAATGATATCCGCATGCTGGCCTCAGGTCCAAGGTCGGGTATTGGCGAGATACACATACCTGATAACGAGCCGGGGTCATCCATTATGCCAGGCAAAGTAAATCCTACCCAAAACGAGGCGGTTACCATGGTAGCTGCACAGGTAATGGGAAATGATGTAACTGTTTCTATTGGCGGTTCAAATGGCCACTACGAACTGAATGTATTTAAACCGGTAATGGCGGCCAACTTTTTGCAATCCGCACGTTTAATTGGCGATGCCTGCACTTCATTTAATGACCATTGCGCCATAGGTATTGAACCTAACTATGAAGGGATCAAAAAGCATTTAGAAAATTCACTCATGCTGGTAACTGCCCTTAACCCGCATATTGGTTATGAGAATGCTGCCAAGATCGCAAAAACAGCTTTAAAGGAAAATAAATCACTGCGCGAGGCAGCTATTGGATTAGGTTATTTAACCAATGAACAGTTTGACGAATGGGTGCGCCCGGAAGATATGATAGGTGGATTAAAATAAGCCAATAAACATCTTATCATTCTTAACACAGTGAAGAATCTAACTACAGAAAAATACTCTGACCTCGTTATTTAAGATTAAAGTAATATTTTAACTATTGTGGTGTTACATCGGTGTTACAGGCGTTACATGTAACCCACCTACTGCCAGGTACTAAAAGAATATAAATGCAAATACCCTTAAGCTTTAAGCTTTCCCCTTTTACTTCAAAAACAGCTTTTTGCTTTCTGTTTTTCGTTTTAAGCTTCACAATAGGCTGCGGAATAAACCCCGATCTGCAGGGTAAAGGCGAAGTGTATTTACAGGGTGAATGGCAGCAGGATTCGCTCCCGATGCAGAAAAAACTATTGGATTATTCCATTTATCATCTAAAATTCAACTGCGATTCTTTTTACATGCAGATCAACTCATTCAGCAAAGTGAATAATGGCGCCGATACCTGCATGAATTCTGGTCGCTGGACAGAATATGTAAAAGGTAGCTATCAGCAGCGAAATGATACCCTGCATTTGAGAGGGCAATTTTGCAATGCCAACTATAGTTTAAAAAACGAGGGGGGCTGTTTCCGCTCAGGTATTTACCAGGAGTTTTTCAAAGTCAGTAAAAAAACGGATTCGCTTGTTCAATTTTCAAGTATCTCAAACGTTATACCTATCAATGCACATTTAATTAAACGCTCCACCTGCAATCCAAAACCATTGTAATATGAAACTGAATCTTTTAAAAAAATTAGTACTGGGCCTGGCCATCATTTACGCACCGTTGCAAACAATGGCATGGGGAGCCGAAGGGCACCGCATAGCCGGGCAAATTGCCGATAGCTATTTAACACCAAAGGCACGCAAGGCTATTCAGGCTATTTTAGGGAACGAAAGCATCGCCATTACCAGCAACTGGGCCGATTTTATCAAATCTGACCCTGCTTACAATTACCTTTATAACTGGCATTTTATTGATCTTGATAAAGCCTATACTTATCCGGACCTGCAGGAATATTTAAAACAGGACACCAAAGTAGATGCCTATACCAAACTGCAATTTTTGATTGGTGAATTGAAAAAGAAAGATCTGAGTAAAGAAAATAAATTACTTTATCTACGCATGCTGATCCATATTGTAGAGGATGTGCACCAGCCTTTACATACCGGGCATACAGATGATAAAGGCGGCAATGATATTAAGGTAACCTGGTTTAATAACAATACCAACCTGCACTCAGTATGGGATTCGCAATTGATCGAATTTCAGCAATTAAGCTATACAGAATATACCGCTGCAATTAACCATACTACTGTTGCACAACGTGCAGAATGGCAAAAAGCACCCATAGGCGAATGGCTTTTTGAATCGAACCAGATCGCCGAAAAATTGTATTCCGAGGTAAAATCAGGCGATCAGTTAAATGTTTACAAATATAATTTCAACCACATCGATATCGTCAACCAGCAACTGTTGAAAGCCGGTGTTCGTTTGGCAGGAGTGTTGAATCAGCTATTTGGTTAAGATTGTTGTAAGGCTGGCAGATTTTAGGTTGAAAAGTCATTTTATATAATCAAAGCCAGCCTTACAATATTTCCACAATATAAAATGAAGATATTAATGGTTTGTCTGGGCAATATATGCCGATCGCCACTGGCGGAAGGTATTATGCAACATTTTGTTGATGAGGATGGGCTCGACTGGCAAATAGATTCTGCGGGAACAGGTAACTGGCATGTGGGTGAAGGACCAGACCGCCGCTCTGTACTTACTGCGCGCAATCACGGTATTGATATCAGCAAGCAGGTTTGCAGGCAATTCAGAAGAAGTGATTTTAGCGAATTCGATCTTATCCTGGTAATGGATAAAAACAACCGGTCTGAAGTATTGGCTATGGCCCCTGATGAGCAATCTGCCACTAAAGTAATGCTATTATTAGGCGATAAAGAAGTTCCCGACCCATATTATGACGACAGTAAATTTGAGCCGGTTTTTGCATTGATTGAACAGGGGTGCAGGGATATCATTAAAAAACAGCGAACTATTTAATTATTCGAAAAAAAGGCAGATCATGCCCATGCCAAAATACATTTCCATCCCTTACCAGGCCGGCTTTTAACAGTACATTTTGCGAAGCCACATTTTCCGCATCGGTACAGGCGCATATTTCGGTCAATCCTTTTTGTTCAAAACCATAAGCTACTAATGCCTTTGCCAGTTCAGTAGCAATACCCATGCCCCAGTATTTTTGAGCCAGCACATAACCAAGCTCTATATGCGCCGGGTCTGAATCGGCGGGCTTTAGAATGCAAACTCCTATAAAATCATGATCTGTAGCACCAAATATACCCCATCGACCCAATCCAGACCCTTTGTTATAATCCGCTAATGCTTCAGCAAACTTCTGCCTGGTTTCTTCATCCGTGCGCCTGGTAACATATTGGTTTACCCTTTCGTCTTTGTACAGGTTTACCAATAAAACTTCCTCTTCTGGCATAAATTCACGAATTATAATGCGCGGGGTTTGTACAATGATTTGCATAAAGCAAATTTAATAGCAATTTTCTAACTATCTTTTTATAAAGCGCCTTTTTGTATTTTTGCGGCTATGGCATCCATCAAACCATCCGTACCCAAAGGCACCCGCGATTTTTCTCCGGCCGAAATGGCTAAACGCAACTACATTTTCGATACCATTAAAAGCGTTTTTCGCAAGTATGGCTATCAGCAAATAGAAACGCCCTCGATGGAAAACCTAAGTACGTTGATGGGTAAGTATGGGGATGAAGGGGATAAGT
This sequence comes from Mucilaginibacter sp., assembly GCA_028288085.1. Taxonomy (GTDB): domain Bacteria; phylum Bacteroidota; class Bacteroidia; order Sphingobacteriales; family Sphingobacteriaceae; genus Mucilaginibacter. Next base: position 24,630 of record JAQBOK010000185.1, on the reverse strand, counting down.
TGATATTTAAAGTGTTAGATAGCGGCGAGTATTTTGAAAAAACAAAAATTTCCAAATATATAAATCAACTAATTGATGATATCGCATGTCAACGGGAATTTCAAAACCAAATAATAAATAATGTACAAGACCATAATCTAATATTTTTATGGCCAAACATTAAAGAGGCCTCGCTAAAGCAAAGTGATATCGAACAACAGCTCATATCTCTTTTGAGAAATAGTTTAAATTCTAAAGAATTATCACAACAAATCTCCGAAAAAGCCCTCCGCTACGATCTCACCGTTCCCTTTGCCCGTTATGTGGTACAGCACCAGAACGAGATCACATTTCCGTTCAAACGTTTCCAGGTGCAGCCGGTTTGGCGCGCCGACAGGCCGCAACGTGGGCGTTACCGGGAGTTTTACCAATGCGATGCCGATGTTGTGGGTTCTGATTCATTATTGAATGAGGCCGAATTTGTGATGATCTATGACGAGGCTTTGGGCAAATTGGGACTTAAAGACTTCACCATAAAAATTAACAATAGAAAAATTCTATCAGGGATAGCAGAGATTATAGACAAAAGTGATAACATCATTGATTTGACCGTAGCCATAGATAAATTAGATAAGATAGGGCTTGACGGGGTGATAAAAGAATTGCTTGAAAAGGGCTTTACCCAAAATGATATTGAAAAAATAAAGCCAGTTATTTTATTGGAAGGCTCGAATGAGATCAAACTGAGAAGTTTGCGCAGCGCTTTGATACAGTCTGATATCGGTTTAAAAGGATGTGACGAGATTGAAACTGTTTTGGATTATGTTGCAAGCTTTGGTTTACAAGTTGCAAATTTAGAACTGGATATCACCCTTGCCAGGGGTTTAAATTATTATACCGGGGCAATCTTCGAAGTTAAAACCAACGAAGTGGCTATGGGCAGCATTGGCGGTGGCGGCAGGTATGACGACCTGACCGGAATGTTTGGGTTAAAAGGGCTTACTGGAGTAGGCATCTCTTTCGGTGCTGATCGTATTTATGATGTGATGGAAGAACTGAACCTATTCCCTGCTGCTGCAAATCAATCCACAAAAGTACTCATCTGCTGTTTTGATAAAGAGGGCGAGAAATACGCTTTACCCTTGTTAAAGCAATTACGAAGCAACAATATCAACACAGAACTATACCCGGCGGGGGCCAAGATCAAAAAACAAATGGAGTATGCCAATAACAAGCAAATTGGTTATACTATTGTAATAGGCAGTGATGAAATGCAAAGTGGATTGCTGACCTTTAAAGATATGGCAAGCGGGCTACAGGAGAAATTGGCCACTGAGCAGATCATTGGGAAATTAATATAGCGATGGATCTGATGGCCATCGCTATATTTGATTGCTTTATAATTAGTTAACTGCCCTTCGTTTTATCATGTGGCGATAAATCAAATGGCAACACCACTTTAAAGCTTATATTTCTGCCCATATTAAATATGCCGGGCTGCACACCTGCCGGTACAGTTGTGTTATCAAAATATTTCAGCCTGCTCATGTTTGATTGGTAATTCACATTGGCCAGGTTAGTGCCCTCTATAAACAATTTCAATACAGTGTTCCCCTTAGCATTTACGAGGTTGCCACCAATACCTGCGCTCAGTAAATTATACCCTGCAGTATAGGTCTCTGTTCCATAAGCTGCGAAAAACCTGTCTTGCGCACTATAATGGTCGAATCCTATGAAAGCATATACACTCTTTAAGCTTCCAAATCCCTTGGCAAAACTACCCCGCAATTCAGAATGAGTATGCAATGGTGGAATAAACGGCAAATATTTCAAACTGTCGGCAACCGGACCGCCATTACCTAAATTCTGTCCATAAGTTAAGCTCAATGAGTTTTCAAAATGGAGCCACGGAACTGGATGAAGGTCGATACTAAATTCGCCGCCATTGATTCGTGCCCTGCTTTGCACATAGGTAAATATGGTATACAGCGGGAACGATGGATTGCGGGCAGGCGTACCATCAGAATTTAACAACTGTTGCTGGTAGATATAGTTCTGAATATTATTGTTAAAAAACTCAACGCTTAGAGAAACATTCGGGAGTGTAACGAAAGCGCCAACATCTTCCTGTACATTAAATTCAGGCTTAAAGCTGCTGTTTCCTATGTGGTATATCTGCGAACCGGGATCGGGACCATTTGCCGATAGCTCAGCTATGCTTGGCGCTCTAAAACCGCGTGCGATATTCGCTTTTATTAAAAACGCGTCAGAGAAGTTATAGGTAGCGCCAAAACTTCCGGTTGCACCAGAGAATGTTTTATTAAGTGCGCTAAACTGCTGTGTTACGTTCGGCGTAGTAGTGGGGTTCGGTCCTGTATAAAGTGAAGGATAGAAGGCCCGAGTAGTATCAATATAAGCGGCCTGCCCGGCGAACGAGCGGCTATCATATCTTGCCCCTCCTTCAACATCTAATTTCCCAAAGGTCTTTTTTATAATGAAGAACGGCCCAATATCAAATTGGTGATAAGCTGGAATAGGAAAATCAGTAGCATCACCAATGCTGTTGTTTTGATATTGCCCGTTTACACCAACTGTGGTTTCATAATCGTTACCTAAATTAAAGTTATACTTTACATCATAGGTATAAGTAGCCAGGTGCAAATTTAAGCCTGCAACATCGGGCTCTGTCGGATGGGTATATTCTCTCCTATGACTGTATTGGTAACCCAGGTTAACGATAAGGTTTCCGCTACCTAAAACAAAATTACTGTTATCATAAATACGATAAAGCTGCACATGCTGATGCAGCGGGGTAATATTGTATGAGCTTAATACATCCCCGGGAACAATTTGTCTTACCGTATCAGCATCAGAGATCTGCCTGGTAAATTGCCTCGTAACCGGGTCACGGCTGCCATCGGGTATTTCCTGCTCATCGTCAAATATAGACGCATTAAGGTATGAGTATCCCCATGATTTGCTTAAACCAAGCATCACCCTCGCGTCCTTTTCTTTAAAACCTGTTCCGTACACTTTGCCATCATGCAGATCCTGATAGTCTTTAGCTTCTTTGCTGGATATAACTGTTCCCCATACAAAGCCATTATTATTTCCCTGCAAACGGAATGACCCGTTCCATAACCCGTTATTTGTTCCGTATACGCTTTGTACAGACCCCAGTATTTTACCTTCGGGAACAGGTGGTGGTGATAATAAGTTAACCACCCCACCGATAGCATCTGAGCCATAGCTTAAGCTTGCAGGCCCCTTGATCACTTCTATCCTGTCAATGGAGTTCTGGTCCACCTCTATACCATGTTCATCGCCCCACTGCTGGCCCTCCTGGCGTATTCCATCCTGCAGGGTTATCACCCTGTTATAGCCCAATCCATGTATAAAAGGCTTGGAAACATTCGGCCCTGTTGTTACCGCACTTACGCCGGGCAGGCTAGCAATCTCATCGATCACATTACCCGATGCTGAGTGCTGGTCAATAAAGGTTTTACTTACCGCCGCCATTGGGATAGGGTCTCTTTTTATCTCGGTAGCCTTGCTCACACCCGTAATCACCACTTCACCCACTTCAATTGACGAGGTTTGCAGTTTGACATTAAGGGTGGCTGTTTTTGAAAAATCAAGCCTTTGGTTAAAGGTAGAATAACCAATAAAGCTAATCTGCACCAGGTAAACCCCCTTTGGCAACCGGTTTAAATTATATTTGCCATTTACGTCTGTAACAGTGCCAACCCTAAGGTCCGGGATTGAAACCGTTGCACCAGGTATTGGTTTTCCATCGGCCTTATCGGTAACTATACCGGTTAAAGTGCCAATACCGGCTTCGTCATCAATGGTTGTATCTTTAATAGCGACATTTGCTAATGTCTCAAAACTTATAAATAGTGATAAAAAGCAATAAAACAGCTTCAATTTCATAATAATAATAATTTTTTAGATCAATAATACTGCCAGCGCAGGCAGCTGTTAATTGGAGTGATTATTTATTATGAAAGCGGAGGAGACCGACCGGCAGACAAGATAAGGGCAATACTTATAAAATTATATGTGCCCTGTTTGTAAAAATGATTAGCGGCAATAGTAGGAGAAAAATAGTGGTGGTTTGCAACCTCCATGCTGTTATGGTGCATGGCATCACACAGTTGGCATTTTTCAGTTACCGTTGGCTGATTTTGAGTGGCTTTGTGCGTGTTATAAACAGCCGATTTAATCAAGTGCTGGTGAGCATACACCATTGCCTGTCCTGCTATAAAGCAGATCATGATGATCCAGGTGTAAATAATATGTTGCTTACCGTTTTTCAAAATCGAGTACTACTTATTTACCTCATTTTTTACAAAAATAGTCAAATCAGGGGGGAAACCGTCATTCAATCGTAACAATATCGTTGTAAAGGTTATCGCATACATTCTTTTAATTGCAACAGCAATGTATCTTTGGAGAATGAAATTTGCTGAAGTTAATTTAAAATGGACTGCCTTGCAGCAAAAGATATCGGCAGATTTTGACACTGACACACCCGATATGAAAGTAATATTATTTTTGATCGGCGTGCAGGAGTTGGGACAGGGGCCTAAAAAATTCAGTAAGCGTCAAAAGGAAGAATTGATGCACATTGCTACTTGCAGGCTATTTAGTCAGATGGGCTTTTATGAGTTGGAAGGTCTTGACCAGGATGGCTGGCCACACTGGAAATTAGTTAAAACTATCCCCAATTATACCTTAATGGAGCAGGAAATGCTAATGAAATCATTAGTAATTGATTACTTTAACGATATCCTATCATGAAATTTTTTTTTACCATTGCGCTTGTCCTGATCGGCTTTACCACCGTTTTTGCTAAAGGACCTAAAAATCAGTATGTGCGTATAAAAACCGGCTATGGACAGTGCATCATACGCTTATATAATGAAACTCCAAAGCATCGCGATAATTTTATTAAGCTAACAAAAAAGGGATTTTATAATGGCACTTTATTCCATAGGGTGATACAAAATTTTATGATACAAGGCGGTGATCCGGACTCAAAAAATGCCAAACCCGAAGTTGAGTTGGGTAATGGCGATGTTGGATATACAGTACCTGCCGAATTTAAAGATAGCGTTTTTCATAAACGTGGTGTGCTGGCCGCGGCACGTGATGATAATCCCAAAAAAGCATCGAGTGGATGCCAATTTTATATTGTAGAAGGTAAGCGTTATACCGAAGGCAAACTGGATACATTGGAAAAAGCAGAACGTATGCACGGCCACAAATTTCCGGCCTGGCAAAGGGAATGGTATGAAACCGTTGGCGGAACACCGCAATTAGATCAAGGCTATACTGTTTATGGCGAAGTGGTAATTGGCTTAGATATGGTTGATCGCATAGCCGCCGTTAAAAAAGATGAACGCGACCGCCCGCTAACAGATGTGCCCATGACTGTAAAACTGCTCAGTAAAAGGGAGTGCAAGCAACTGGATAAGCTACTTGATTTGGTTTCTAATAATTAAAGTATGAAGATCATCACTTATAATGTTAACGGCATACGCTCTGCTATCAGTAAGAATTGGTTGGCGTGGTTGCAGGCCACGGATGCTGATGTAATTTGCCTGCAGGAAATTAAGGCTACACCGGATGTATTGACCGACCTCGGCTTAGTTGACTTGATGGGCTATCAGCATTACTGGTTCCCGGCCGAAAAGAAGGGATATAGCGGGACAGCTATATTTTGCAAGCAAACACCAAAGCATATTGAATACGGTTGTGGTATAGCCGATTTTGACCGCGAGGGGCGAAACATACGTGTTGATTTTGATGAAGTTTCAGTAATGAGCGCGTACTTCCCATCAGGATCAAGCGGAGATGAACGGCAGATATTTAAATACCGTTTTTTAGACGAATTTGGAAAATATCTTACCCTATTAAAAGTAGAGCATCCTAAACTGGTGATATGTGGCGATTATAATATTTGCCATAGGCCAATAGATATCCATAACCCCAAATCAAATGCTAATTCTTCGGGTTTTTTGCCTGAGGAGCGCGAATGGATGGAAAATTTTATTGAGTCGGGCTTCATAGATACCTTCAGGCATTTGAACAAAGAGCCGCATAATTATACATGGTGGAGTTTCCGCGCCAACTCACGCGCCAAAAATCTGGGCTGGCGTATCGATTATACTATGGTAAGCAAAGAACTGGAAGATAATATTAAAAGAGCGGCCATATTACCAGAAGCCAGGCATTCAGATCATTGCCCCGTTTTACTGGAACTGGAATTTTAAATCTGGAAACATCCCGTAATTCAGAAGGTTTTTAGGTGCGCAAATGGTTTTAAAATACTCACAAGCATTATTCATCACCAATAAATTTTTGATCCAACTGTTTATTAGCTTTTGCTCCAAGGCCCTTTATTTTTTCCGCGGTTTTGGTAAGGTTACCATTGCCTTCTGTTAGTTTACTAATGGCGCTATCATAAGCAGTTTGGCTCTGTTTAATATTTTTCCCGATACTTTCCATATCACCAATAAAACCAACAAACTTATCATACATGGCACCGCTTAAACGGGCAATTTCGAGCACATTGCGGTTTTGGCGCTCTTGTTTCCAGATACTGGAGATAGTGCGCAAAGTAGCAAGCAATGTGGAAGGACTTACAATAACCACCCGTTTTTCCCATGCATCACTAAATAGTTCGGCATCCAATTGCACAGCAAAGCTAAATGATGACTCTATCGGCACAAAAAGCAGTACAAAATCAGGCGAATTGATCTGGTACAGGTCATGATAGTTTTTTGAAGACAAACCGCTTACATGGTTTCTTATAGATTCAACATGGGCCTTTGAATAAAGCTTACGCTCATCCTCTGTTTCACAATTAACAAGGCGCTCATAGGCAACCAGGGAAACCTTCGAATCGATAATAAGGTGCTTTTCATCCGGAAGATCAATGATCACATCGGGCTGTAAGCGGCTTCCATCGGCAGAGATCAGACTTGCCTGTAAACGGTATTCGCGGTCTTTTACCAGGCCAGATCGTTCCAAGACACGTTCCAGGATCACTTCGCCCCAATTACCTTGCTTTTTACTGTCGCCTTTTAAAGCTTTGGTCAAATTTTGAGCCTCGTTACTGATCAGTTTATTTAGTTCCATCAGCTGGGATATCACACCTTTCAAAGTATTACGCTCAGCTGCTTCCATGTTGTAAACCTTGTCAACCTTTTCCTCAAAAGCCTTAATGTTTTCCTTTAATGGATTTAATAAGATATCGAGATGGGTCTTATTAGTTTCCACAAACTTTTGCGATTTTTCTTCCAGTAGTTTATTGGCAACATTTTGAAATTCCAATTGGAATTTTTGCTGTATTTCCTGTATCGATCTTTCCTGTTCTGTTAGTCTTTCCCTTTGTGCTTTGAATGATTCCTCAGCCTGCGCCATTCGATTTTTTTCTATAAGCAGTTCTCGGTTAAGGGTGGTTACCGCAGCATCATATCTCACACGCTCATCCTGCAATAGTTTATCTGCCTTGTCTCTTTCAAGAGCCAACCCCGATGCACGCTCTTCAGCTTTAGCCAGGGTAATTCGTAATAAACTGCTTTCTTCGCGTAAACTACGCAGGTCTTCATCTGATATACCATTTATATCCCTTGGCTTTTTCAAAAAAAGCACAACAGCAATTAGCAGGATAATGATAGAAACAATAAGGATAACCAAGTTCATTTTGATAAAAATATTAGCAAAACGAAGGTAGGAAATTTAGCAGAGTGAGGAAAAAATATTTAGCGATCAGCATTTTTTCTCTTAGCGGAATCCGTTACTTGTGGCACTGCCGAATTGTGTGTGGTGCTTGTGTCGGATGTTCCGGGAGTATTTGAACTTTGGCCATTTACGCCTACACCAATTGCTTTATTGCTATCTACAGGATTCCTCTTGCCATGGCTTGCGACTGAATCGCGGGTTGCATCACCTTTCTTATTGTGCGGGCTTTTACAGGATGTAAATATCGAAGCTAAAAAAACAGTAACAAATAAAAAAAATACCTTTTTCATGCAGGAGATAGTTGTATAAACAACAATTATCTTCCTATAGAGTTTTGATGGAATTATTTTGCCTTTTCAACCCGTAAGCCCACATCGCTAACCTCATGCAGGGGATTGTCGCGCATGTTTTGCTCAATTTCAAATTCATAGCTTCCTTTTTCGGGAAACTTAAACCCGGTTCGGAATGGAACCTGGTAGCTGTACAGATTTCCTGATCCTTGCCCCAGCCATTCACCATCCGGATTAGCCAACTTAACCTCGTAACGGGTTACACCCTTTAATTTAGGACCGTTACGCCTGATAAGTACAAATATATTAGAATACCTGTAATCGCCGGTTACCCGCAAATTGATATAGAGGTTATATAGTATAGCTGGATCATCAATTTTAACAGTATATTTTATCCTGTTAGAATAAGACCAGTTATGATTTTCAATCGCCGTATTCTGATCCAAAATAGCATTAGGGTCGGTGCACCCGCTTTGAAATAACATCGCCAACGCCGGCAATAATATAAAAAATAGCTTACGAACCGCTTTCATTCCCTTTATTCTGATCGTTTCGGTTCGGATTATTTCTGTTTGGCCCGTGGCGGCGGTTATTCCGGTTACTGTTATTGGGAGCATTTGGTTTGGTAGCGTCTGATGATATTACCTGTGATTTTTCCTGCACATTTACAGTCTGCGGGGGTTTATTCCCCTGGTTTTTATTCCGGTTCTTATTTTTCTTTTTGTTCCGGTTGCGCTCATCCAGGCGGGTAAGGCTATCCTGCCCTACAACATTTTCATAATCCAGCGCTTTTACAGGCTTGTCTTCTAATTCAAGGGATTCACCAAGATCAGCAGGAATGATACCCTCTTTGTTCTGTTGCTGAATTTCTTTTACGCGGTCAAGCTCCAAAGGAATCCAGTTGTCTTCCCTGGGGTAACTAAACCACATCAGCTTTTTAAAGATATCTGTTTTTTGTAAGCGCGCATCACCTTTTTCAGTTTTAAGCACATTTACATTATCCGGGATATATTTTAAAGCATCCATATAAGTATCAAGCTCATAATTCAAGCAACACTTTAGCTTGCCGCATTGGCCCGCCAATTTTAATGTATTTAAAGAAAGATTCTGATACCGGGCTGCCGAAGTAGAAACCGTTTTAAAATCGGTTAACCAGGTTGAGCAGCATAATTCGCGCCCGCATGAGCCTATGCCGCCCAGGCGACTGGCCTCTTGCCTCATACCAATCTGCCGCATCTCAATACGTATCCTGAAAGTTTCGGCCATCCGTTTAATGAGCTCACGAAAATCAACCCGTCCCTCTGCGGTATAATAAAAAGTAGCTTTGGTTTTATCGCCCTGGTAATCCACGTCACTTATCTTCATAGATAAGCCAAGCTCTAAAGCCAGTTTGCGGGATTTGTGCATGGTTTCCCATTCCAGATCTTTAGCGGCTTTCCATTTGTCTACATCTGCCGGTGCAGCTCTGCGATAGATTTTTTTGGTTACATCTGCCTCTTTTACATGGCGTTTTACCATCTGCATCCTAACCAGCTCGCCCGTAACAGACACGTGGCCTACATCAAATCCGCCGGTAGTTGTTTCCACAACAACCAACTCGCCAGCTTCCAGATAAAGATTTTCTGAATTGATAAAAAAATCCTTTCTTGAACCTTTGAATTTAACTTCAATAATAGAAAACGGCTTATAACTAGCCGGCATATCCATGTTAGATAGCCAGTCGTAAACATCTAATTTGCTGCAGCCATTGGTAAGGCATGAGCCATTACTTTTGCAGCCGGCGGGCGAACATCCTCCGCCCGTTGAGCAACTTCCACATCCCATAATTTAATTCGGTATATAATGAGTCCCCTGGGGGAGCGTTTTAAAATTTAGAACTTTTATAATTTGTAAAGATACATCTAAAAATAAGATTTTAGGATTGGCATTTCTTTCAACGTGATAATGCGCTTTTTCCAACTCAGTACTGATGGCCTGCGTCATAGAAATGGTCATTACGGCGGTCATTTTTTGTGCTGTTTCCAACTCCTGTGCCGGCAGGTGAACCAGGTTACCAGCTCCCGACATCAGCAAGCAGCATTCGCGGATAAAGCTGATCCCATAGCGTAGAAAATTCTTCTGGTTTTCGCGCCCCATTTTAGAAACCTGATCAACAAAAGCCATCACTTCGATACCTTTATTAGAAAAACACAATCGCAGCCACTGTACAAACAGGGTGTGATAACTCTTGTTTTCCTGCTGCAACATGGCTAGTGCTTCGGTCAAATTGCCGTTACTTAAATAGGCTATCTCGGCAGCTGAAAATTCAGTTTGATGATGATTTTGAATCAACTCTTCTTTTATCTCCTCATAGCTTAGTGCCGGTATTTTTACAAGTTGCGTACGAGACAGAATGGTATTCAATATTTGATCCTGGTTTTGCGCGACCAATAAAAAAAGCGTGTTAGGTTGTGGCTCCTCAATTATTTTGAGCAGGGCGTTTCCCTCTTTGTCCAGGTATTCGGGCAGCCATAAGATCAGGATCTTGTAGATTGATTCAAATGGCTTAAAACTTAATTTTTTTATGATCTGGTGGCACTCGGCAATATTAATATTGGCCTGTTTGTTCTCGGCATCAAGGTAGCCGCGCCATATATCAAGGTTCAGGTATGTATTTGCCAACAGCGCTTCGCGCCATTGTTCAATAAAAGTGAGCGCGGTATCATTTTTATCCTTTGCAAAAAACGGATAAGAAAAATGGAGGTCGGGGTGCGCCAATTTTTGGTACTTACGGCATGACGAGCATACACCGCATGAATCGTCGGGCTGTTTATCCTCGCAAGATAAATATTGTGCATATGCAATAGCCAATGCAAGGCCTCCTGATCCCTCGGGCCCTAAAAATAGCTGCGCGTGACTTACCCGGTTGTCATTCACCGTGTTGATCAGCTTTTGCTTAACAGCTGCTTGTCCTGCTATTTGTTTAAACTGCATTTGGTGCAAAATAGGAATTTGATTTGAGATTTTATATGCGCGATATAAGACACTGACACAGCCGTGATATTATCAATCCGCACATCTATCATCGCAAATAATCTGCACATTTGCACATCAGCACATCTGTACACCCATCATGAGAGTAATGGCCTTCGATTATGGTACCAAGCGCATTGGCATTGCGGTGACAGACCCAATGCAGATCATCGCTACAGGACTGGATACTATTCATCCCAATGCGATCATTGAATATCTGAAAAAATATCTGCAAACCGAGCAGGTAGAGCGATTCGTGGTAGGCGAGCCAAAACAAATGGATAACACCCCATCGCAATCAGCTCCTCATGTCAAAGGATTTGTCAACCTGCTTAAGAAGACCTTCCCGGACGTTCCCATCGAAATGCTTGACGAGCGTTTCACTTCTAAAATGGCCTCTGCCACGATAGCCCAAAGTGGGATGAACAAAAAAAACCGGCAGAATAAGGCGCTGGTTGATAATATATCAGCAGTTATTTTGCTGCAGTCGTGGATGGAAAGAAAGATTTTTTGAACCGTATAAACCAAGGTTCAGACAGTAAAAACTCCATTAAAATCAAATTCCCTATATTTGCGCCATGGAGATTCTACCCCATGACCTTCAGCTCTACCTGGAAGATCATTGCGACCCGGAACCACTGGAGCTGCAAAAGATCAACCGCGAGACCTATTTAAAGGTATTGCAGCCGCATATGCTATCGGGTCATTATCAGGGGCGCTTGCTGAGTTTACTGAGCAAAATGATGCAGCCAAAACTAATCCTCGAGATAGGTGCTTTTACTGGCTACGCCACCATTTGCCTTGCTGAAGGATTGGCTGAAGATGGTATTATCCACACCATTGAAGTTAACCGCGAAATGGAGGAAATGCTGAATAAACATTTTAAATCCACAAATGTGGATAAAAAGATAAGGCTGCATTTTGGCCATGCAGAGCAGATTATCGTACAAATGGTGGATAGAAACTTCGACATGGTTTTTATAGATGCGGATAAAAAAAATAATTTACTTTACTTTAATTTAATATTTGACAAAGTAAGGTCAGGCGGACTTATTATAATTGACAATGTTTTGTGGAAAGGAAAAGTATACGGCAATGAAAATGATGCCGATACCCGGTCGATCCGCGAACTTAATGAGCATGTTGCAAATGACACAAGGGTTGAAAAATTAATTCTTCCCGTTCGTGACGGCATCATGATCATTAGAAAAAAATAAATTATGAAGAAACTCATACTGATTGCAACCCTGTTAGTATCATCCTTAGCTGTTTCGGCTCAAAACACTTCTCAATCGTATATTGAAAAATTTAAAGATAATGCCATTCGTATTATGCACGAAACCGGGGTACCGGCAAGTATTATCCTGGCTGTTGCCATGCACGAATCTGCAAATGGCAATAGCAACATCGCACAAAAGCTTAATAATCAGTTTGGCGTAAAAGGGGGCGGAACCAGCGTATATTATCAACACAAAAAGAAGGTTCATACTTCATACAAAAAATATGATTCGGTAATGGATTCGTTCCAGGATTTTGCCCGCATCATGACCGAGCGTAAGCAATTTAGCCACCTGGCAGATGAACTTACCCATTATGATTATTTAGGCTGGGCAAAGGGCATACAGCACAGCGGTTACTGCAGCAGCAGAAAATGGTCTGCACAGGTATTAAATATTATCCAAAAATATGGGTTGAATGCTTATGATGAAAGACCCCAAGAGCAAACACAATTAACAGCAGATAAGCAATAATTTGTATATAAATCTTAAGTTTGGCATGGAATGATCTGTACCATCAATTAAGAATTTATTGCTAATGCAAAAATCCACTCATTTACCCTTCATCGTACTTTTTTTAGCTTTATTATTAAGCTCATGTGCTGTTCATAATGGCCTTATCAGCAATAGGGAAGCTCGCCAAAACAACCAGGGCATCCAAAAAGACAATAACGATGCCATTGCAAATTACACCACTTACACTTCATTAACCTATATAGATAAGTTTAAAACCATAGCTGTACAGGAAATGAACCTTTACGGCATCCCTGCAAGTATTACGCTGGCGCAAGGCTTATTTGAATCTGGCAGCGGTAATGGGGAGCTTGCCCGGGTGGCGAATAACCATTTTGGCATAAAATGCACCAGCGAGTGGAAAGGCAGAGGCTATTATAAGGATGATGATAATCACAACGACTGCTTCAGGGTATACGACAGGCCGGAGGACTCCTTTCGGGACCATTCTGAGTTTTTGAAAAGGCCGCGCTATGCCAAATTATTTCAACTGGATAAAAATGATTACACGGGCTGGGCCAATGGCTTAAAGGCAGCAGGATATGCTACTAATCCCAATTATCCGCAGTTGTTAATCAATATCATAAAAAAATATAATCTTGACCAGTACGACCGCCCGGAAACGGAAGTGCAGAAAGAAAAACGTGAAGACAAGGTACTTACTCAAATAAATGATAATTCAATTACAGCTGAAAAAGATTCGGTAATTCAAACCAGTCCTGCAAACAAACTTTATTCAGTTGTGCCCGGCGATACACTATATTCCATTTCAAGGCGTTTTGGCCTAACAGTTGATGAACTTAAAGAATTGAATAGTTTGACAGATGATCATATTAAGATAGGACAAAAGCTTACGGTTGTTAAATAGAGTGGTGTTAATTTTTGTTAAATAAAGTGATGAAGGCCGTCCGAAAGGTTAGTTTTATCTTTAGAATGAGATTTTTTTGGCTGATGATACTATTTTGCGAATTAGGTTTTAAAACTTTTGCGCAGGAAAAACAGCCTACTTTGCCCCAAGGGCAAGTTGAGGGCATAGTTTTTGATAAAGACACCAAAGACCGTGTTGCCAGGACAAGTATTTTAAATACCAATACAAGCAAATCTTTTTATAACAATTTGCAGGGAGAATTTAAAATTGTTGCCAAGTCTGGAGACCGGCTGGTTTTTAATAAAGAGGATTATTTACCCGATACCGTAATAGTAAAAGGAAATTCAAATATTGCTGTTTATTTACAGCGTATTGCTATCCCGCTTAAAGAAGTCACCATTCGCGATTCATTGGCTACGCCGCAGCAAAGGCTTCTGGCAACAAAAAAAGAATTCAGCAAGGCTTATGGGCCCAGTGCCTATAGTGATCTTTTAAGTACGTCGCCAGGCAGCGGGGCGGGTTTAAGCATAGATGCTATATTCAATTCATTTAGCCGCAGCGGCCGCAATGCACAGCATTTACAGAGCATCATTCAGGGCGACTATCAGCAAAATGTAATAGATTACCGCTTTAACCGCACGTTTGTAGGTAACATTACCGGGTTAAAAGATCAGGATCTAACTAATTTTATGATCAGGTACCGGCCAGGGTACTATATGACTACCACTGCAAGCGATTATGATTTTATAAGTTATGTTTTAAGTAATTATAAAAGATACAAGCGTAACAAAAGGGCCTATTCTCAACAACCTTTAATTACTCCCAAGGCTAAAGCCAAAACTGCTGCAGGTAACTGATCCCAGCTTTAAGTAATTTTCAATGGGTTTTAGGGGTGGCAAATTATCACACAATATTCATCATTCTTTATTTAGTTCGGTTCATCTTCGGTTTCAGGGGCAATAAACGTAAGGAATAATTGTTATAAGGCAGATTTGATTTTAAAAGAAAGTTGTTTTTTCTTTAATTTGCACACATGTCAAAAACAGGTCTTGGGCTAATATTTTTCATACTATCCTTTTCATCCGCCTTTGCACAAAAAACCGATAGCCTTAAAGCCGATACCACCTTACTAAACAAATACCGGATAGATCCGCGGAAAAATGCATTCCCGATGCACATAAGACCTGTACAAGTCACAGAGCAACAAATACCGGTAGAGTTGCTTGACTATAAAGTTAGCTACTGGCACAAGAACGTTATTTTTGGATTAAACTTTAATCAATCCGCATTTACCAATAACTGGAGCGCCGGCGGTGTAAATGCAGTGGCACTGGGAACCAACTTTGATTTCAAAACAGAATACAGCAAATCGCCTTTTGATTATACAACTGAACTTAACCTGATATACGGTATTTCAAAGAATAAAGGCCAAACATCCCGAAAAACCAACGACCGGATATTTCTGGATAATAAGGTGGCCAGCCAAATATCTAAGCATTGGTTCTTTTTCGGGTCGTTAAGTTTTGAATCACAATTTGCAAAAGGCTTTAACTATACGGACGCCAATGGAAATGCCGTTGACCAGGGATTAATAATCTCCAACTTTATGGCGCCGGGATACCTGACGGAGTCTATAGGTTTTGAATATAAGCCAACTAAATACTTCGATCTTCGCCTGGGCACCGGTACAGCAAAACAAACTTTTGTTTTGGATACAACCATTTATCATAACCAGCCAGATAATTATGGTGTGCTGCCAAGGCATACTTATATAAACCAGCTGGCGTTCCAGGTTGTGGCCGCCATAGATAAGGACATCATGAAAAACATGCACCTTAATGCCCGTTATGCATTATTTGTACCTTATCAGCAACCCCTTGCCTATACCACTCACCGGTTAGATGCCACCCTAACAGCCAAAGTGAACCGCCTGGTTAATGTAACCATGAACGGAACATTCCTTTACGATAAGAATACATCATCAAAACCGCAGGGTACCGAAGGATTATCACTGGGGGTTAGTTATACATTTCCGTAAGCTGGAAATGTAAAAATCCCGACTAAATAAGTTTATGTAACTCCTTTAAACCAATCACCTCTGTTTTTACAAAGTTTTGATGAAGCTGAATTGTTTCAAAATCATACCTTTGTATCCTCAAATTAAAGATTAAAAGTACTTTATATTCATGTTTGAAAATCTTTCGGATAAACTCGACAGGGCATTTAAGGTCCTAAAAGGGCAGGGAACCATTACTGAAATCAACGTGGCTGAAACCATGAAGGAGATACGCAAAGCCCTTTTGGATGCCGACGTAAACTATAAAACCGCCAAAGCATTTACCGATGAGGTAAGGCAAAAGGCAATGGGTCAGAATGTGCTGACCTCTATTTCGCCAGGCCAATTGCTCACCAAAATAATGAGCGACGAGTTGACGGAACTGATGGGTGGCAGTACAGCCGAACTCAGTTTTCCGGCCACACCTACAGTGATATTGATTGCGGGTTTGAATGGTGCGGGTAAAACCACATTCAGTGGTAAACTTGCTAATTTTTTAAAAACGCAGAAGAACAAAAAACCCTTATTAGTAGCAGGCGATGTTTACCGCCCCGCGGCTGTTGAGCAATTGAAGGTTTTGGGTGAGCAAATAGGTATTCCGGTTTATGCCAATTTGGAATCAAAAGACCCGATAGCTATAGCGAGGGAAGGCGTGGCTTTAGCCAAACAAAACGGCTATAACGTCGTGATAGTGGATACCGCAGGCCGCTTATCTATTGATGAGGCCATGATGGTTGAAATTGAACAGGTGAAAGCCGCTGTTCAGCCGCACGAGATATTATTTGTGGTGGATTCTATGACTGGCCAGGATGCCGTAAACACGGCAAAGGTATTTAACGACCGGTTGGATTTTACCGGCGTTGTGCTAACCAAACTGGATGGTGATACCCGCGGTGGTGCGGCGCTATCCATCAAATCGGTAGTAAACAAACCGATCAAATTTATCGGAACCGGCGAGAAGATGGAAGCGCTGGATGTTTTCCACCCTGATCGTATGTCATCGCGGATATTGGGCATGGGCGACGTGATCTCCTTAGTAGAACGCGCTCAGCAGCAATTCGATGAAAAAGAAGCTGCCGAACTGCAAAAGAAGATCCGCAAAAACAAGTTCGACTTTAACGATTTTTACAGCCAGATACAGCAAATTAAAAAGATGGGCAACATGAAGGACTTGATGGGCATGATACCTGGTGTTGGCAAAATGATGAAAAATGTGGAGGTGGATGATAATGCTTTCAAAAACATCGAGTCTATCATCCAATCAATGACGCCCTTCGAAAAAGAAAACCCGGATTCTATTAATCAAAGCCGCCGCAACCGTATCGCCAAAGGCTCAGGAACCGATCTGCAGGAAGTGAACCGGCTGATTAAACAGTTTGAGGATATGCGTAAAGTAATGAAGCAAATGAGCAACCCGGCAGCCATGGCAAATATGATGAGAAGGATGCCAAAGTAGGTTTATTGCGGAAGTCGGAAGTTCGATTTCGGATTTATTTATATGAAGCAGCTTTGGCTGCTTTTTTTGCATCAAAAAGCTATATGTGTATCCGTGATTTAATAGAACTTAAATGTATGTTAAAGCAATTATTTTTATTTCTGTGTCTGTTTGTTTTTTTCTCATCAGCCCGGGCACAAGCTCCCGGCGCCACTATCAATGTACAGCACTATGGCTTTGCCATACAACTGAATGATGCCGATGATGTAATAAAGGGCCGTACAGATATTTCCCTTAAATTTTTGAAAGATGTCAATTCATTCAGTATTGACCTGATTAAACAAAATACGGAAGGAAAGGGGATGCTTGTAAGTTCGGTAACCGAAAACAGGACTAACGTGAAATTCCGGCAGGATAATAATGCCGTTGTTATTATTACAAAAGGAAAAGCAAGCACAGAACATACTTATAATATAACCTACAAGGGCATACCCGTCGATGGGCTCATCATTTCGACCAACAAATTTAAACATCGTACTTTTTTTGGTGATAACTGGCCCAATCGGGCACATAACTGGTTACCCTGTGTTGATGATCCGGCAGACAAGGCCACTGTTGATTTTATGATAACCGCGCCCGATCATTACCAGGTAGTGGCTAATGGCTTAAAAGAAAGCGAGACGGTATTACCGGGTAATTTAAAAATAACACATTGGAAAGAAACGGTGCCGCTACCTACAAAGGTAACTGTAATAGGCGTTGCTGATTTCGCCATAGACCATACCGGAGATGTTAATGGAATACCTGTTTATACTTATGTTTTCCCCGAAAATAAAGATACCGGTTTTAGCAGTTATGCAGTAGCTAAAGAGATATTGGCGTATTATATTGACAAATTTGGCCCTTATGCATATGAAAAATTAGCCAATGTGCAGTCGAAAACGATATTTGGCGGGATGGAAAATGCCAGTGCTATCTTCTACTTTGAAAATTCTGTCGGCGATAAGGGAATAGAGGAATTAATGGCCCACGAAATTGCGCACCAATGGTTTGGTGATGCCGCCAGTGAAAAGAGCTTTAGCCACCTTTGGCTAAGCGAAGGTTTTGCCACCTATATGACCCATATTTATCTTGAACATAAATACGGTATCGATACATTAAAAAAACGCCTGACTGTTGACAGGATCACTGTATTAGATTTTGAAAAGAAAAGATTAACGCCCGTTGTTGACACCAGCGCGAAAAGCAATTATATGGCGTTGCTTAATGCCAATAGCTATCAGAAAGGCGGCTGGATACTACATATGCTGAGGCGTAAATTAGGTGATGACGTCTTTTGGAAAGGCATACGTGCCTACTACACTAAATATGATGGAAGCAATGCCAATACCGGCGATTTATGTAAGGTGATGGAACAAGCCAGCGGACAAAATCTTCGACAGTTTTTTAAACAATGGTTGTATACAGCCGGTCATCCGCAATTACAGATCAACTGGAAATATGATGCTGTTAAAAAAGTTGTTAATATTCAGATAAACCAAAAGCAGATCAATCCCTATGAATTTATACTGGAGTGTTTAATAGAAAACAAGCTGCATAAAATTAGTGTGAACAGCCAAACTACTTCAATTGAAATACCGGTTGAAGCAAAACCTGCAGATATAATCTTTGATCCTGACGTTAATTTGTTGGCCGGGTTTGAGATAATAAAGGCAGATTGATGTTAGTTTATCCAGATATGGGTATGGCACAATTTAAATCCCAACAAATTATTTGCGCTTTTACTGATATAAAAGCGCAAACAATTTCTCAGCTTTTAAACGTATTCCATCCCTGCGCTTTTAGTGGATGCACTACACCGGCCTTTGTAACCAGGTTGCAACCCGCAGACGCTTCTGTTATGTGGCCAATGATGGTTATGTCCATTTGAAGCTTTATCTTGTCGTAGTCGGCCTGTTTAACGGTAAAAAGCAATTCGTAATCTTCACCACCGCTAAGCGCACAAATGGTAGGATCGAGGTTAAATTCCCTTGCTGTTTCATAAGTCATAGGGTCAAGCGGTATCTTGTCTTCGTATAAATTACATCCTTTATCACTTTGCTTGCAGATGTGTAGTATCTCTGATGCCAAACCATCCGAAATATCAATCATTGCGGTGGGCTTAACATCAATATCTTTTAGTAACTCCACAATGTCCTTTCGGGCTTCGGGCTTTAGCTGGCGTTCTACAATATAATCCTTTCCTTCCAGGTCGGGCTGAATATTGGGGTTTTCCAAATAAATCTGCTTTTCACGTTCCAATAATTGTAAACCTATATAAGCACCACCTAAATCGCCAGAAACACAAAGCAAATCACCTTCCCCGGCTGTATTTCTGTAGGTAATATCTTTCTCCTCGGCATAACCCATCGCAGTAACGCTAATTATCAAACCTTGCTTTGACGATGTGGTATCACCACCCACCAAATCAACATTATATTTTTCGCATGCCAGATAAATGCCTTCGTACAACTCCTCCACAGCCTCCAGCGGGAACTTGCTTGATATACCTAATGATACCGTAACCTGTGTAGCGGTTCCGTTCATAGCATATATATCACTTAGGTTCACCTGTATGGCTTTATATCCAAGGTGTTTTAACGGGGTGTAAGCGAGGTCAAAATGGATACCCTCCAGTAATATATCTGTCGACACCAGTACCTTTTTACCCGGAAAATCAAGCACGGCAGCATCATCACCAACACCTTTTACAGTACCTGGTTGTGTAAGTTTTATATTCTTAGTTAAGTGATCTATCAATCCAAACTCACCTAACTGTTCTATATTGGTTCTCTCCTGGTTTTCAAACATCAGCTGCTTTTTAATTTTTTTTACAAAAGTACGAAAGCTCTTGTAATTAGCTCCGTTTAATGCAATTGTAACAATTTATCATAGGTTTATTTTATTAACATCCAGTTAATATACAAATCGGAAATTAGCCGAAAATTTAATTTATATATGAAAAACAAAAATTTACTATTTGTGGCGTTTATATTTTTAATAATCGCAAGTTGTAAAAAAAGTGATACTCCTGTTACTAACAAACCTCCGTTAACGTCAACGCAACCACAAAATTATGCCATCACTGAGCATTTCGATAATGGCAGTAAAACTGCCTATACGGATGCTGCTGTAGCGCTAACAACTGGTCAGTGGGATTTTAATGATGCATTATTGGGAAGCCTTGCTACGGATGTAAAAAATGGAAAACAATCGGTAAGACTGCGCACCGGAAGCATTACAACTAATTTTGATATCAACGGTGTAAAACAGATCAGTATAGAGCACGCTAAATATGGATCAGATGCCAATTCTACCTGGCAACTAATGATGTCAACAGATGGGGGAGCAACATTTACAAAACTAGGTAATGATATCAGCGAAACCTCAGCAACATTCGTTACTGATTCCTTTAAGGTAACAACTACTTCAAAGGTGCGTTTCAGAATTCAAAAAATCGGTACCACCCGGATAAATATTGACGATATTACTTTTAAGGGAACCGGCGATCCCGGAATTACCGTTGGCCCTCCGGACGCAGGCGGACCTGACACTACCGGAACATCAAAACCTACCGGCGACCGAGGAATTACAGCAGGAGCAGATGCACCACCGGCTACTGGTGATAATAGCGATCTTTTAATGGGTAATCCATCCGCCGCTCAAACTTCTATTGTATTGATGGATAATTATTTAATGGATCAAAAATATTACAGTGAGTCATACAGCAGTACACGTGGTACACCCAATTGGGTAAGTTGGCACCTTGATGCTTCTAATATTACTAACGCGTCAGCCAGGTTAAATAATTTTGCCGGATTTAATGGCTTGCCAACAGGTTGGTATGAGGTGCAAAGCAATAGCTATTCAGGATCAGGATTTGATAGGGGACATAATTGTCCATCGGCTGACAGGACAAGTTCAACCGATGCTAATTCAGCTACATTTTTGATGGCCAATATGATACCACAGGCCCCCCAGAATAATGAACAAACATGGGCCAACCTTGAAAATTATTTACGCGAACAAGTTGTTGCCGGTAATGAAATCTATATTATCATGGGTAGCTATGGTTCAGGTGGGACAGGATCAAACGGATCTGCAAATACGATTAATAATGGCCATGTAAATGTGCCTTCCAACGTATGGAAAGTGGCTGTTATTATACCTGTTGGCGACAATGATCTGAGCCGTATAACCAGTACTACCCGGGTTATAGCAGTTAATACCCCTAATAACAATATTATAAATTCCGACTGGACAAAATATATTGTTAGTGTACGTGATATAGAAAGCGCAACGGGGTATAATTTGTTATCATCCTTGCCTCAAAATGTGCAGGATGCAATAGAAATTAAAAAAGATCCTGGAAATTAATATTTTGGATTACACCGGTCCATTATACGGATCGGTGTAATTATTTAAATATCTGTCAAATCACAATCCTAGCCGGGCCGATATTTCAAGCATCCTTTCAATAGGTTTTACAGCTCTCTCAATTATATGCTGCGGAACATTTATTTCCGGCATCTCATTTTTAATACACAAATAAAGCTTTTCAAGAGTATTACGTTTCATGTGAGGGCAATCGTTACAGGCACATGAATTATTTGGCGGAGCCGGTATAAATACTTTACCCGGGTTATCCTTTTGCATCTGGTGAATAATGCCTGATTCAGTAGCAACTATAAATTCTTTTTCAGGACTTTTAGTTGCATATTTTAACAAACCTGTTGTTGAACCAATATAATCGGCCATTTTTAATATTACTTCCTCACATTCAGGATGTGCCAGTAGTTTAGCGTTTGGATAGCGTTCTTTCAGTTTTGTTATTTTCTCTCTCGAAAATATCTCATGAACCATACAGGCACCATTCCATAAAACCAGGTCCCGTCCTGTTTTCTTTGCTACATAAGCCCCAAGGTTTTTATCCGGTCCAAAAATAATTTTCTGATCCTTTGGCAAGCTTTCCACTATCTGTATGGCATTGCTCGAAGTACAAACTATATCGCTCAATGCTTTCAGTTCCGCCGTACAATTCACATAAGTGATTACCAGATGATCAGGGTAGTTTTCTTTAAACTTCCTGAATAAGTGCGGAGGACAACTGTCTGCTAACGAGCATCCTGCCTTTAAGTCGGGTAAAAGGACCTTTTTGTTTGGAGACAGTATTTTTGCGGTTTCAGCCATAAAATGAACTCCGGCAAATACAATGATATCAGCATCCGTTTTAGCGGCCTGTTGTGATAATCCCAGACTATCGCCAATGTAATCAGCAATATCCTGTATATCGGGTTCCTGGTAATAATGGGCCAAAATAACGGCATTCTTTTCCTTTTTTAATTTTTCGATTTCAACAAAAAGATCAAGCGTCGGATCTATTTCTTCCTCCACAAATCCCTTCAGTTTTATTTCTTCAAAAGTATCCATTTCAACAATTCAATTAATAACAATTAGTTTTATATATATAAAGAACCTATTGTTATTGGTGTGTTAGTTCTGTGTAAAAGTAGTGATACAAATTATGTAAAAGATTAGTTTTAACCTTTTATCCACATTTTATCGATATATTTTATATTATATTTAATTGATTTAAAGACTGGTATAATAACCGTTATTTTATTTTAAAACTTATATGTTGATATTTTCTTAGCCTTGTAAATGTTAGTTAAGTTGATAATAAGGCTCAAAATTAGCGTAAAGATTATTGGCATTACCAGCAGAAAGGAAGGTTATCAACTTCTTTGTTATTTGTTAGCTTTTTACTTACACAAAATTAACATGTTTTGTACCTCTTGTTAACACAAGTAGTACTTTTGCACAACATTATACATCTATATGACAAGAACAGCTGATTTTTTGGTGATTGGGTCGGGTATTGCCGGATTAAGTTTTGCACTAAAAGCTGCGAAACATGGTAAGGTACTGATAGTTACCAAGTCGAACGAAGATGAATCTAACACTAAGTATGCACAGGGAGGCGTTGCAGTAGTTGTGGATAAAAAGGAAGATTCTTTTGAAAAACACATTGAAGATACTTTGGTAGCCGGGGATGACCTTTGTAATAGAAAGGTTGTAGAAATAGTAGTAAAGGAAGGACCAGAGCGAATAAGAGAAATTATTGATTACGGAACCAACTTTGATAAGACCAATGAGGGGATGTATGACCTGGCAAAAGAGGGTGGTCATTCCGAATTCAGGGTATTGCATTATAAAGACATTACAGGTTGGGAGATTGAAAGATCGCTATTAGATCAAATACATCAAAATCCTAATATTACTGTATTAACGCATTATTTCGCTGTAGATTTGATTACACAACATCATTTGGGTGAGTTTGTTGATAAGTCAAGCACTGATATTACCTGCTATGGTGTGTATGTTTTAAATACACTAAATGGTATGGTGGAGAAGATTTTATCCAAAGTTACTGTGATGGCATCCGGTGGTGCCGGTCATATCTATTCTATTACCACTAATCCAACTATTGCTACCGGCGATGGTGTAGCCATGGTTTATCGGGCAAAAGGTAAAGTGCGCAATATGGAGTTTATTCAGTTTCATCCCACAGCTTTATATAACCCGGGCGAATACCCTTCATTTTTAATATCCGAAGCTGTACGTGGTTTTGGAGGTATCCTGAAACGCACCAATGGACAGGAATTCATGCAGGAGTATGATGAACGAAAATCATTGGCGCCGAGGGATATTGTTGCTAGAGCTATTGATGCTGAAATTAAGAAATCGGGGGAAGATTATGTTTACCTTGATATAAGGCACCGTAGTAAAAAAGATATTTTAGCTCACTTCCCTAATATTTACGCCAAATGCCTGGAGATAGGTATTGATATGACTAAGGATATGATTCCGGTAGCGCCAGCTTGCCATTATATGTGCGGAGGTGTACTAGTTGATGATTCCGGAAGATCTTCTATTATGCAATTATATGCTTGTGGCGAGTGCTCTTCAACCGGCCTGCATGGGGCTAACCGCCTTGCTTCAAATTCGTTATTAGAGGCATTGGTTTTTGCGCATCGTATTTATAACGATGCTGTAAATGTATTCAATAAAGCGATTATGCCTGAAAATATACCGGATTGGGACGAACACGGAGTACAGTTATCAAATGAAGATATCCTGGTAACACACAATGTGCGCGAAATGCAAAAACTGATGAGTGACTACGTGGGTATAGTGCGTTCTGATTTCAGGCTCGATAGGGCCATGCGCCGTTTGGGTTTACTATATGAGGAAACAGAAGAGTTTTACAAGCGTACTAAAATATCAGTTAAGCTATGCGAATTGCGTAACCTGATACAGGTATCCTATATCGTGGTGAAATCGGCTATGTTGAGAAAGGAGAGCCGGGGATTGCATTATACGACGGATTACCCGGTTCATGCTGAGGA
>JAQBOK010000166.1 GCA_028288085.1 Mucilaginibacter sp. | reverse complement strand
AATATTGCAGTTCCCTCTATCTACGGGCCTTCTGCGGATGATAAAAGTTTTACGTCGGGCAGTCGTAATTAATTCTGCAGCCCGATGATCAGTTAAATTATATTTTACGATGCTGTTTATAACTATATACCGATGTTAAAAACTATCACTAACATCGTAAAGCTACCATCCGCTATCTTTGGCATTCTAAGTTCTTTAACAAACGCTATTAAAGGTTGCCGGGGTAAAAGCCGGCATTAAAAGGGAACCATGTGCAAATCATGGGCTGACGTGCAACTGTTATTTGGTGAGCAGTGAATGGTGAAATGTGAGAAGATATTCTCAGAACTCACTACTGACCACTCACCAACTAAGCCAGACACCTGCCAGAATAGCTTGTCAAAACTTTCACGAATAAAGTTTTGGCGAAAGCCCTGTCCCCCAAACGCTTCTCAAGCGTGCCGGTTCATTGTCTTTTGTCAATTCGAAAAAAATAAAACGACGAGGCATGAAACAGGAAAATGAAGTATTATTAAGGGAAAACAAGGATCGGTTTGTTATTCTCCCCATCAACTACCCCCGTATCTGGGAAATGTACAAAAAGCACGAAGCCAGTTTCTGGACTGCCGAAGAGATCGACTTATCGGATGATCTGAAACATTGGGAAACCCTCAACTCCGGCGAAAAGCATTTTATATCGCATATACTGGCGTTCTTCGCTGCAAGCGATGGTATTGTAAATGAGAACCTTGCCGTAAATTTCATGAGTGAGGTGCAGGTTCCCGAGGCCCGGTGTTTCTACGGTTTCCAGATCATGATGGAGAATATCCACTCAGAAACTTATGCCCTGCTGATCGATACTTATATTAAAGATCCTGTTGAAAAAGACCATCTGTTTCATGCTATTGATAGGGTTCCTGCTGTTCAGAAAAAAGCGGAATGGGCACTCAAATGGATCAACAACGGCACTTTTGCCCAGAGATTGGTTGCCTTTGCAGCGGTAGAAGGTATTTTCTTTTCGGGTAGTTTCTGTTCTATCTTCTGGCTAAAAAAACGTGGGTTGATGCCCGGTTTAACCTTTAGTAATGAACTCATCTCCCGTGATGAAGGGATGCACTGTGAGTTCGCGTGCCTGCTTTATGGTATGCTTTCCGAAAAACTATCCAAAGAAGAAGCTACCAAAATTATTACCGATGCCGTTGAAATTGAAAAGGAATTTGTAACCGATGCACTACCTGTAAACCTGATTGGTATGAACGCCAAACTGATGAGCCAGTACATTGAATTTGTTGCCGACCGATGGTTGGTAGAATTAGGCTACGACAGGGTATATAATACCACCAACCCATTTGATTTTATGGAAATGATATCATTACAGGGGAAAACTAATTTCTTTGAGAAGCGTGTAGGGGATTACCAGAAGAACGGGGTGCTGAATACGCAGGAAAGCAAAGCTTTTAGTTTAGATGAAGATTTCTAAGGTGAATAGTGAGTTGTCAATTGTGAGTTTAAAAAATTAGAAAATATGTTTTTACAATTAGGGCATAACAAATTAGATGTTTATACAATTGCAAGGCAATTTGTAAAGGAGTGTTACTTCGCTGTAAATAAGTTTCCAGCGGAAGAAAGATATATATTGGTGCAACAAATAAAACGAGCAGCCTTATCGGTTCATTTAAATATTGCTGAAGGTAGCTCAAGAAAGTCAGAAGTGGAGCGAAAGCGATTTTATGAAATAGCAAGAGGTTCGCTTATTGAAGTTGACGCGGCTCTTGATGTAGCTGCTGATTTAAATTACTGTACACCCGAAAGTCTCCAATCACTTGGAGATACATTGGTAAAATGCTTTAAATATTTAAGCGGCTTAATCAATTCAACTACTAAATAAAAATTCACAACTCACCATTCACAACTCACCAAAATGTTTGTAATAAAAAGAGACGGTAAAAAAGAAACTGTAAAATTTGACAAGATAACAGCACGCATAGAGAAGCTGTGTTATAGTTTAAACCCGGCATTGGTTGATCCCATTGATGTAGCCAAAAAGGTAATTGAAGGTTTGTATGATGGGGTAACTACCTCCGAACTGGATAACCTTGCTGCCGAAACCGCGGCATCGTTAACTACCAAACACCCGGATTATGCCTTACTTGCATCGCGCATAGCCGTATCAAATTTGCATAAAAATACCATCAAGTCATTTTCAGAAACTATGCGCAAATTGCATGGTTACGTGGATGCCAAGACAGGGAAAAATGCTTCGTTGCTGGCGGATGATGTGTGGCAGGTGATTGACGAAAATGCGGAGTTACTGGATAGCACCATTATATATGACCGCGACTTTGGCTTTGACTACTTTGGGTTTAAAACACTCGAAAAATCTTACCTGCTAAAGATAGATGGAAAAATAGCCGAACGCCCGCAGCATTTATTTATGCGGGTAGCCGTGGGCATTCACAAAGAGGATGTGGACAGCGTGATAAAAACCTACAACCTGATGAGCGAACGCTGGTTTACGCATGCTACGCCTACCTTGTTCAATGCGGGCACACCAAAGCCACAAATGTCATCCTGTTTTTTGCTGACCATGAAGGATGATAGTATTGATGGTATTTACGATACATTAAAACAAACCGCTAAGATTTCCCAAAGTGCTGGTGGTATTGGTTTAAGTATCCATAATGTACGGGCTACCGGCTCATACATCAGTGGCACCAATGGCACCAGCAATGGTATTATACCGATGCTAAGGGTGTTTAATGATACAGCACGTTATGTAGATCAGGGTGGCGGTAAACGCAAGGGTGCTTTTGCTATTTATTTGGAGCCATGGCATGCCGATGTATTTGAGTTTTTAGATATGCGCAAAAACCATGGTAAGGAAGAAATGCGCGCACGGGATCTGTTCTATGCCCTTTGGGTATCAGATTTGTTTATGAAGAGGGTAGAAGCCAATGAAGAGTGGAGCTTATTTTGCCCGCATGAAGCACCAGGCCTGGCTGACTGCTGGGGAGCAGAATTTGAAGCGCTATATGAAAGATATGAAAAAGAAGGACGTGCACGCAGAACGGTAAAAGCGCAGGAGCTTTGGTTTGCAATACTGGATGCACAGGTAGAAACCGGAACGCCATACCTGTTGTATAAAGATGCTGCCAACGGCAAATCGAACCAGCAAAATTTGGGTACGATAAAAAGCTCCAACCTGTGTACGGAGATCATGGAATATACATCGCCGGAAGAGGTTGCTGTTTGCAACCTGGCTTCGTTGGCGTTACCGAGATACGTTATAAACAGTGTGTTCGATCATCAAAAGCTTTATGAGGTTACTTACCAGGTAACTTTGAACCTGAATAAAATTATCGATAATAACTATTACCCGGTTGAAGAGGCCCGTTACTCTAACCTGCGCCATCGCCCTATAGGTTTAGGTGTACAGGGATTAGCCGATGCCTTTATCCTGTTGCGTTTGCCATTTGAAAGCGATGAGGCCAAACAACTCAATAAAGAAATATTCGAGACCATTTATTTTGCAGCGATGACGGCTTCAAAAGACCTGGCGATAAATGAAGGCGCTTATGAAACTTTTAAGGGTTCGCCATTATCAAAAGGCAAATTTCAATTTGATCTATGGGACGTGAAGCCGGATACCGGTCGTTGGGATTGGGAAAACCTGCGTTTGGATGTAATGAACCACGGGGTGCGCAATTCCCTATTGGTTGCTCCTATGCCAACTGCTTCTACTTCTCAAATATTAGGTAATAATGAATGTTTTGAGCCTTATACTTCTAACATCTATACCCGTCGTGTTTTAAGTGGTGAGTTTATCATCGTCAATAAATTTTTGCTTCGCGACCTGGTTAATCGCGGTTTATGGGATAATACAATGAAGGATAAGATCATCACTGCAAATGGTTCTATACAGGATATTGCCGAGATACCACAGGAGTTGAAGGATCTTTACAAAACCGTTTGGGAGATCAAAATGCGTAACATCATTGATATGGCTGCCGATAGGGGCGCATACATTTGTCAATCGCAATCATTAAACCTGTTCATTAATTCGCCAAATGCTTCTAAGTTAACTTCTATGCATTTCTATGCCTGGAAAAAAGGTTTAAAAACAGGTATGTATTATCTGCGCACACAAGCGGCATCACAAGCGGTGAAATTCACGGTAGAAAACCAGGGTGGTAAAAACATGGAGCCTGTAATACCTGAACATGTTACACAAGTGGCCGATGAAATACCTGCTGGCCCAAGTTGTTCAATGGATGAGGGGTGTGTTACCTGTTCTGCATAAAATTTGTCGATAGTAGATAGACCATGGTCGATAGTGATTCTTAATTTTACTGTATCAAAGCCATGGCCTATCGGCCATTGACTATGGACAAAACAATGAACAAACATGAGATAATACGCTGCGAACGCTGTCAGTCAGCCTTTGAATGCAAAGCCAATTCATTTACGAAATGCCAGTGCACCAAAGTGCAGCTAACTTTAAACGAGACCCAGTACGTGAGCGAGTTGTATGATGGTTGTTTGTGCGCGGCGTGTTTGCTGGAGTTACAAATGGAATATAGGTTGTTGCTTAACTCCCGGTAGACCTACAAAAATTCTTTCTATATCTTTGATTAGATAACACCTGGATTATGAAAAACTTATTAAAAAGGAATCTTTCGGCGCTTGCCGTGCTTATATTGCTGGTCACGGGGACCGCTTTTTCGACGAATAAATTTACGGATGACCCCTGGAAACCAGAACAATTGATGGAGCCGCAGGTTTTGGCTACTATCATCAGTTCAAATAAAGGGGCTAATCTTCCTGTTATCCTCAATATCGGTTCTGTTAATACCATAAAAGGGGCCATAGAAACCGGTCCAACTTCAGGGGCGGAAGGAATTGCCGAATTAAAGAAGCAATTAAAAAATATCCCGAAAGATAAACTGGTGGTTATTTATTGTGGATGCTGCCCGCTATTTAAATGCCCTAATGTACGCCCCGCTTTTAAGTTACTGGCAGCCGAAGGGTATGCCAATATCAGGGTGCTTAATCTGAAAACCAATCTTAAAACTGATTGGATAGATAAAAAATATCCAATGGCGGATGAAAAGTAGATACGCCTAAGCGAGAGCTCTTTCCGACTTCCAACCAAAATAAGTATCTTCACCCCCCGAAATCATTCTGAACAAAAATGAAATTATTAGAAGGAAAAACCGCACTTATCACAGGTGCCTCAAAGGGTATAGGTCGTAAAATTGCAGAGAAATTTGCTGAGCATGGCGCCAACGTTGCTTTCACTTACTTGTCGTCTGTTGAAAAAGGGCTGGCTTTAGAACAGGAATTGCAAAGCTTTGGAACAAAGATAAAAGGCTATAGGTCTGATGCTTCCAAATTTGATGAGGCCGAAAAGCTGATCAGTGATATTGTTGCCGATTTTGGCACCCTGCATATTGTGGTGAACAATGCCGGTATTACCAAAGATGGCTTGCTGATGCGTATGACTGAAGAAAGCTGGGACGACGTAATGGATGTAAACCTGAAATCTATTTTCAATGTAACCAAGGCCGCATCAAAGATCATGATGAAAAACCGTTTTGGTGTGTTTATCAATATGAGTTCGGTAGTTGGTGTACAGGGCAATGCCGGGCAGTCTAATTATGCAGCTTCAAAAGCGGGTATCATCGGCTTTTCTAAATCTATCGCAAAAGAATTGGGTTCGCGCAACATACGTACCAACGTGGTGGCACCGGGCTTTATCAAAACAGAAATGACAGAAGTACTCG
>JAQBOK010000128.1 GCA_028288085.1 Mucilaginibacter sp. | reverse complement strand
GAAAAGGTTTCAACTGAGATAAGTAAATTGATCATTTATAAGGCTATTGGTAACTATTCGGAAGAATACATTAAATTGCTGCAACCTTACTTTATTGCTTTTTAGGATGAAAATTGTCTCGATATTTTTTTCAGCAGTGTTATTATTCCCAATTTTGTTTTTTTCGTTGCACATCCTTTCGTTATACGACAGCAAGGATCATTGAAACGTTTTGGGTTTAAGAATGAAGACATAGTGCCTCTTGCAAGGCCAAGTATTACCTGGTTGGCTATATATGTAGCTGCGCTTTTGATTGCAATTTTTTTAAATGTTAAAAAGAAATATGTCGCCAATGCCATATTCTTGAGTGTAATGATGGTTACTTATATATTTTTAACAACTTTCGTGAGATTTTTATGACTCGCATAGGCCTACTCTCAGACACTCACGGCTACCTTGATGACGCCGTTTTTAAGCACTTTGAAAACTGTGACGAGATATGGCATGCCGGTGATTTTGGCACGATTGAACTTGCAGATAAGCTTGCTGCTTTTAAACCTTTGCGTGGTGTTTACGGAAATATTGATGGAAAAGAGTTAAGATTGGATTATCCCGAGCATTTGCGTTTTAAATGTGAAGAGGTGGATGTATGGATGACCCACATAGGTGGATATCCAGGAAATTATAACCCGTCAATAAGACAAGAAATTTACACTAACCCTCCAAAATTATTCATTTGCGGGCACTCTCATATCCTGAAAGTGATATATGATAAAAAGATCAGTTGTTTACACTTAAATCCCGGCGCAGCTGGGAAACAAGGTTGGCATAAAATACGTACAATGCTTAGATTTTGCATTTCTGAGGAAAAAATACATACCTTAGAGGCCATAGAATTGCAAAAATAATATGTATTTAATACACTAAGTATATGAAGATAGCTAAAACTTTAGGCCAATTTATCATTGAGAAGCAAGCCGACTTTCCGTACGCTAAGGGTGAGTTGTCAAGACTGTTGCGAGACATTGGAATAGCATCAAAAATAGTTAACCGTGAGGTAAACAAAGCAGGCCTGGCGGATATATTAGGCGAGGCCGGTACAACCAACATACAGGGCGAAGGCCAGAAGAAGTTAGATGTATATGCCAATGAGCAATTTATATCTGCTTTAAAACATGGCGGTGAGTGTTGTATTGTAGCATCGGAAGAAAATGATCATCATATATATATCGATACCGATGTTTCAAAGGATGCCAATTATATTGTAGCTATCGACCCATTAGATGGTTCCTCCAATATTGATGTTAATGTAGGTATCGGAACTATTTTTTCAATCTATCGCAGAAAGTCAACTAAAGGACGGGCCACATTACAAGATGTGCTGCAACGCGGTGTAGAACAGGTAGCCGCAGGATATGTGATCTATGGTTCATCAACCATGTTGGTTTATACCACAGGTAAAGGAGTGAACGGGTTTACACTTGATCCATCTATCGGTGAGTTTTGCCTTTCGCACCCGGATATGAAAATACCAAAGGATGGCGTGATCTATTCCATAAACGAAGGTTATTATGTCCATTTCCCTGATGGGGTAAAAAAATATATCAAATATTGCCAGGTAGAGGACGAGAAAACCAAACGCCCCTATACTTCACGTTATATAGGTTCGATGGTTGCCGATTTGCACCGCAACCTGATCAAAGGCGGGATATTTATTTATCCTATAACAGCAAGCGCGCCCAAAGGCAAATTACGCCTGGTTTACGAGTGCAACCCAATGGCATTTATTATAGAACAGGCAGGGGGGAAGGCAAGCAACGGTTATGACCGTATTCTTGAACTTGAAGTAACTGAGTTGCATCAGCGTTCGGCTATTTTTATCGGGTCGGAAAATATGGTGAAGAAGGCAGAAGAAATGATGGCCTGTTTTTCCCCGCAAATAACCAAGCGTACATTTGAAGGTTTAGTTGGGATACAGTAATTAGTTGAATGTTTGATTGAGTTTATATCGAACTAACTCAATCAACACTTTATAATAAATTCACCTTAGCTGATTCCATTTCGAAAACGGAGTCTATCAGCAACTCCTTTTGTTTGCCTGCAGCTACGGCCAGTACATCACATCTTTCGTTTTCGGGATGACCGGCATGGCCGCGTACCCATACAAACTTTATATTGTGAAGCTTACTTACATCAAGGTAACGCAACCAAAGATCTTTATTTTTTTTATCCTTAAAACCTTTTTGCAGCCAGCCATAAACCCATTTCTTCTCAATGGAATCAATCACATATTTAGAATCGGAATAGATGGTAACCGTCTGATTTAAGCTTTTGATAGCTTCGAGGCCTTTAATTACAGCCATCAGCTCCATACGGTTGTTGGTAGTTTTTCGATATCCTCCTGAAAGTTCTTTATAGTGTTTACCCGACCGAAGAATAACTCCATAGCCTCCCGGGCCGGGGTTTCCGCTTGATGCGCCGTCAGTAAAAATTTCGATCATAATTATACTGCAAGTATAATCATTCCCCCTAACCCCAAAAAGCGGGAATTATGATTAATTTGAAAGTTCCCTTTCCACGGGTTAACGAGTAATCTTCTTGGATTTCAGCCTCAACGAGTTACCAATTACCACCACATCAGAAAATGCCATAGTAAATGCGCCGAACATGGGGTTAAGAAAGCCTAATGCAGCTATGGGAATAGCTACAATATTATAGGCAAAAGCCCAAAATAGGTTTTGCTTAATGGTGATGAGCGTGTGCCTGCTGATCTGCAGAAATTTAACAAGGGATTCCAGGTCAGTATTAAGTAAGATCACTTTTGCGGATTGAATGGCTACCTGGCTCGAGTCGTTCATAGAAATACCTACATCAGCTTTGGTAAGGGCAGGGGCGTCGTTTATGCCATCGCCAACCATAATGGTTTTCCCTTTCTTTTTGTAGATATCAATTACTGTTAGTTTTTCGCCGGGTAATTTTTCTGCATGCACCTCCGTAATGCCTATGGCCTTTCCCACCTTAACACACCTGCTTTTTTTATCGCCACTCAATAAAACAGGAATAATGCCCATCTCTTTAAGGCTGCTGATTAAAGATGCCGCCTGGGGCCTTATTTCGTCGTCAATTTCTATTTGAGCAAGCAACACCTGGTTTTTATAAAGCGATACATTAAAATCGTTTTCGGCATTTGTTTTTCCCAAACCAAGAAAATAATGATTGCCCTCAACATCCTCCGCACGCATACCCAGGCCCTTTTCTTCAGTAACTGACTTTAGTATTAATTTCTGTTGCTTTAAACTTTTTAATTCATTCACCAACGAGCGTGCGATAGGGTGGTTAGAGCGTTCCTCAATAGCAGTGATCACACCCCGAATGGTTTCTATACCGGCTCCGGCTTCAGCTTTTATATTACTAATATGGAATTTTCCCGTGGTTAATGTGCCTGTTTTGTCAAATACAATATATTTGGTTTGGGTTACTGCTTCAATGGTATCGCCTCCTTTAATTAATATTCCATTTTTTGCAGCCCTTCCAAGTCCCACCATTACTGCGGTGGGGGTAGCCAGTCCCATAGCGCAGGGGCATGAGATCACCAGTACGGCAATTGCATTCATTAAGGCGTGTTGCAAACCCGCATGTCCCAGGAAATAAGCAATTAAAAAGGTAAATAATGCGATTAATATAACAGCCGGCACAAATATGGATGCCACACGGTCACCTAATTTTTGTACAGGGGGCTTGGCGGCTTGCGCCTTCTTCATCAGGTCGATAATTTGGGAAAGCATAGTATTAGAGCCTACTTTAGTAGCTAACATGGTAATATTGCCATGCTCTACTATCGTACCACCTATCAGCTTATCATATTTCCCCTTTTCGATAGGGATACTTTCGCCTGTAAGCATAGATTCATTCACGGAGGCATTGCCCGATAATACTTCACCATCTACAGGGATCTTATCGCCGGTGTTTACCAAAAGCGTATCACCCGGCCTTACTTCCTGTGCACTTACTACTTCCACCTCCCCATTAACAACACGATTTGCATTTACCTGCTGAAATTTAACCAGGTCCTTAACAGCCGAAGTGGTTTGGGTCACAGAACGTTTTTCGAACAGGTTGCCCAGCAATACCAATGTAATAATGGTGGCGCAGGTTTCATAAAACTGGTAGCGCATGCCCAAATGCTGCAATGTTCCTATCAGACTATAAATAAAAGCCGAAGATGAACCGATAAATATCAGCACATCCATATTTGGAACACCGCCTTTTACCGAGTGCCAGGCGCTTCTGCCGAAATGCAGGCAGCCCACTATAAAAACCGGCAGGCATAATAAAAGCTGCACAACAGGAAGATGCAAAAAATGCCAGGGCAACACCATAGCCGACAAAAGCGGGATGGTAAATATTGTGCAGAAGATGAGTTTATTCTCTATCTTATTATAAAACTTTTCATTGTGCAGGGCAGCATCTTCAATTACTTTGTATCCCAGGCCCTCGATACCTTTAATGGCATCTTGTACTTTAGCTTCATTATCTGCAGAGAATTTTACCTCTTCCGAAGCAAAATCAACGAGAATATCATGAAATCCCTTTTTCTCAAGTAATTTATGCACCGAAATAGCGCAATTATTACAATGCATCCCTGTCACATTTAGTTCAATCAATTGCTCTGCCATAGTTACAAATTTCGTTAATAAAGCAGCGGCGTTCTAACTAAAATGGTAAGACAATTGTAATATTAAAAAATGTCTTGACATTAGGCTGTAAATATTTACATTTGCACTCCCCAATACGGTAGATGTAGCTCAGTTGGTTAGAGCATCGGTTTGTGGTACCGAGGGTCGTGGGTTCGAGCCCCATCATTTACCCGAAACGCCTTTCAGGAAACTGGAAGGCGTTTTTTTGTTAAATACTTTTCTATTAATTCTAAAAAGCATAACTTGTAATTTTAGACATGATAGATATTGAAAATATCAAACGGTATCAGATCGAAAGTAGTAAATCAGCTATATACTGATTCGAAATTTGAACCATGACTAATCCAGAATGCCTTTTAGGAAACTAAAGGGCGCTTTTTGTTTGGTATTGGTGCGGTGATAAGACCAACCCTAAGCTGACTATTGACCAACGTCCTGCACGGCAATGAATCGATACCGTTAACCCAATGTCGCAAATTGCCCCTTAAATTGTCTTTTTTCCCCCTCGCCATATATGGTTGCATCGAATAACTTTACTGTGTTTAAAACCGTCTCATAGCATAATCCCACAATCATGAATAA
This sequence comes from Mucilaginibacter sp., assembly GCA_028288085.1. Taxonomy (GTDB): domain Bacteria; phylum Bacteroidota; class Bacteroidia; order Sphingobacteriales; family Sphingobacteriaceae; genus Mucilaginibacter. The sequence goes on along the minus strand of JAQBOK010000128.1, from coordinate 41,744 downwards.
CTCAATCAGTTTGCCAAAGAAAAGTTGGAGGTTCTTTCTTCTACTTGCCCTCTTATTGATAAGCTCCCAGTGTTTATTATTACCCATCAAGGGTTTTTGCCAAAAAATGGCGGACTCGAAACTTGAAAAAATGCCGGTCAACTTGGAGAGGGATTATGCGTTAAGCGCACTGCCTCCTCATCTGCGTAAAGGAGCTGCTGTTTATTTGTTAGATCCTGAAAAAGGCTATTATATCGCTCAAAAAGGAACGAATGGATTTATCTGTTTTATTACCAGGACAGAATGGGAATGGGGGGAGTTCAGGAAAGACCTTACGATGCCCATTAGCTTCGACCCAGCAGGCGCCAAAGCAATTTTCCCTGTTTATCAGGAAGTGGCAGCCATGCGTGCATCCGGAAAATTTACAGCCAGGCAGGTCAAAGATATAGTGATAGACCGGGTCAGGAAAGGCATATACAAGGCACCGTCAAGACCCGGAATATCTTATATGCTAGCCCCGGTTATGCGCGGATATCCAGGCGACCCGACTAATAATCATATAATGACCATGAGCATGCCTCATTATATGTTTTATGCTCCCTATATGAATAACATCGATATTGGTGGTGACACAGACCAGGGCCCATTTATAGGTAACCCGGATAATACTGTTTTGGGAGATAAGAAAGGGCCCTATGGGTATATTATTGTGCCCGCTGGCAAGGTTGAAGCGGCCAAAATAATAAACGCTGGCAGCGACTTGCTGAAACGGCTTGCCGCCTACAAATCATATTATAAAATCAAGGTCGTTGGCATGTAACACTCATAACCTTTTGGCTCCCGGTTCGATTTGGGTACAGGTAGAAATTGGTTATCACGCAGGTGCCCCCCTATTAAGTTCTTTCGTGTCGTGTAAGCAAGCTTTGGCGAAAGCATCTTTGGTCATGATCGTAACTGTAGTTTATTTGGTGGTGATGCTACCCATTTTGGCATATTCCACATCATTGGGCTCTCATAATTCGATCTTATCGCCCCGGGTCCATTAAGTGTACAAAATTACCATAGCTCGTCTTTTTGACGCTGTCAACCGCAGGACACCCGCAGCTTTCATTTGTGCTAAAAGCTGACCCAAGCCTTCCACGCGATAATTGATCATGAATTGCTTTTCAGAAGGTTGCCTTATCTGTTTGATCTAAATTTCAAGTTGTGTGATCTGCCTTATCATCTGACTGGAGAAACCCCATTCATTGTCATACCAGGCCATGATCTTAACCAGGTCACCATCTACAACCCGGGTCAGTTCCAGATCGACTATGGCCGCATAACCGCTTTGGATAATATCTGAGGAAACCAGCGGTTCGTCGGTTACGGCGACCACTTGTCGGTAGCGCTCGCTTTCAGCCTCCTGCTTTAAAATCTCATTAATTTCTTCGGCTGAAGTTGCTCTTTCCGCGATGAAAGTAATGTCGGATATGGAGCCGATAGGCACAGGCGTACGAATAGCAACGCCGTCAAATTTGCCGGCGTATTGCGGTAAGGCCTTCGTTGTAGCGATCGCTGCCCCGGTAGATGCAGGGGCCAGGTTTACGCCAGCTGCTCTGCCCATCCTGGGTTCCCGTCTTGACGGTGCGTCCACCAATGTCTGCGAAGCGGTATAGGCATGCACGGTATTAAGTATTGCTTTTTTGATGCCCAGCCTTCGCCCCAGGATTTCGATGAGTGGGCTGATATTATTTGTCGTGCAGCTTGCACAGGAAAAAATTCCGGGTTGTCCATCTGCTGTGTTAACACCGTATACAACCGTAGGAATCTCAGGGCTTTTTGTAGGTCCGGACAGGACAACAGTTTTTGCACCGGCGATAATATGTTTTTCCGCATCCGCGAAACTGGTAAATAAGCCAGTGCTTTCGATTACGACATCGATTTGCATCTCCTTCCAGGGCAGGTCTTTTGGATCCTTAATGGAGAAATAGGAAATGCTTTTTCCTCCTATAAGAAGCGCGTCGTCATTTGTTTCCACGGATTCTTCATAGCGTCCATAGATGCTGTCATATTTAAAGAGGTAGGCAGCATTCTCAATATTCATAAGGTCGTTTATGGCAACCACCTCGAGGTCCTTGCTTTCCAGTGCAAGTTTAAGGGAGGCCCGGCCAATTCGGCCGAAACCATTTATCGCAATTTTTTTCATGGCAATGATCTTTAAAATGATGATACATAATTAGGACAAATTTATTACTTTGTTGACGATATTTCGAAAAAGCATGGATGCATTATTGTATTTATAATCAGCCTGTTTAGACTGACCGGTTTTAGTTGAAATAAAAAATAAAAAATGACAAACCAGTAATATTTTCAATTGTTGTAGTGACACCCGGACCTTTCCGGTAAACCCAAAATTAAGGAGGAACTACCATGACCTCAGCAAAATTCAATCGGGAAAAAAACAGGAGTAGCCTTACCCGTCCCAGATTTGACGACATTTTTGAATACACTCTGAATGATACCTTTTTTAACCGACCGGATGGATTAATACGATTGCGCCGAGCGTGATCCGCACACCTATGCATTGTAATGCCGCTGATCAAAGTGCAGGATAGCACTTGCTGAGCCGCCTGGCGAAATGGACGTTATTGTCCAAAACGGTTCATCTCTTTGTCAAGAATAAATTTATTAACGGTGTCACCATCATCCTGGTTGCTGGTATGGCCACCGGGAACAATCTGAATCGATATGAAAACGGTTTTATTAACTGCTTTTTTGTCCTGCACCTTGTGGGTGTTACAAGCACAAAACTCAAATAAAATGGAAAATAATCAACAAGATTCAGTAGCAATCACCCAGGCATTGGAAAATTATTACTTCAAAGGAATCTATGAAGGCAACGTTAATACCCTGGGACAAATTTTTAACCCTAGCACCCTATTATTCGGGGATGTGAAGGGGCAACCTTATACTAAAACACTTGATCAGTACCTTGACGGAGTAAAGAACCGCCAAAGTCCGAAAGATTCCGGAAAGCCTTTTAAAGGAACGGTTATCTCGATTAATGTGCTCAACTCTATAGCAATTGCCAAAGTCCATGTTAAAATGTACGAGTTTAATTATGACGAGTTTCTGTCGTTTCATAAAATAGATAACCGCTGGCTAATCGTCAATAAAATGATCACCGACGTGTCCGAATAAATTTCAACCCTTTACAGCGCAAAACGAGCCATCAGAATCCCCCCTTCTTTGGCTTGAGGTGTCGTTTTTCGCGGAAAATGTTAAAAAATAATATCATGAACACTTCAAAAGTATGGTATGTAACAGGGGCCTCCCAGGGACTGGGACTCACCCTCGTAAAAAAATTGCTTACCCACGGCTACCGTGTTGCAGCAACTTCCCGTGATGCCCGCACACTGGGCCAGGCGGTTGGATTGATAGACAAGGATCGTTTTCTTCCGCTGGCTGTCGATTTAAATAACCCTGATTGTATTGATGAATCTGTACAGCAAACACTGGCAGCGTTCGGGCAGATCGATGTGGTTGTTAACAATGCAGGCTACGGAATGGCCGGAACAGTGGAAGAAATAGCTGAACAGGATATCAGGAATATTTTTAATGTCAACATATTCGCAACTATAGATGTGGTAAAGAGCGTTCTGCCGGTAATGCGCAGTCAGAAATCGGGCTATATAATAAATATCGGTTCGGTAGCCGGATTTGTAGGCGCCCCCGGCTGGTCTGTTTATTCGGCCACCAAAGCTGCTGTAGCTGCTTTTTCAGAAGTGCTCGCGTTGGATGTCAAAGAATTTGGAATTAAGGTTACCGTAGCTGAGCCATCAGGTTTCCGGACAGGCTTTTTGACCAAAAACTCACTTGCGCTAATCACCCCAAAAATTGAGGGTTATGAAGCAGTAAAAAATACCCAGGACCGTTACCTGTCTGCTGATGGACAACAGCCGGGTGACCCGGACCGCGCAGCGGAGATATTTATAGAATTAGCTGAGAGTCCGGATCCTCCTACGCATCTGTTCTTGGGGAGTGATGCTTATAACAGAGCTTCAGAAAGACTGGCTGCCATGTCGGCAGAATTGGAAAAGTGGAAATCGATGACTATTGGGGTAGATTTTAAATGATGGCTTGTTCATTCGGGGTCGCCACACGCCCTGAAATCATATTACAGAATAATTTCTTATCATCAATAAATCGTAAAATCATGAAGACAATGAAAAAAAACAAACGCACCATGGCAAGTACAATTATTACCAGCAGTACCGGAGCTCTTATCCTGCTCACTGCCCCCGGCTTCGCCCAAACAGCCATCAATGCCGAAATCCCGGCGTCAATCCGCTCCTTCCACATCAACGTTCCTGAGGCAGCGCTCACCGACCTCCGCAAGCGTGTGCTGGCAACAAGATGGCCCGATAAGGAAACTGTTGCCGATCAATCCCAGGGCGTGCAGTTAGCTACTATTCAGGCACTCGCGAATTACTGGGCAACAACATACGATTGGCGCAAGTGCGAGGCGAAGCTAAATTCGTATCCGCAGTTCATCACAAATATTGACGGTGTTGACATCCATTTCATCCATGTCCGGTCTAAAAATCCGCACGCACTTCCGGTGATTATCACCCATGGCTGGCCAGGCTCCATCATCGAACAGTTGAAGATTATCGGCCCGCTAACCGATCCTGTTGCCTATCGCGGAAAGGAGGAAGACGCTTTTGATGTCGTTATTCCTTCACTGCCGGGTTATGGCTTTTCGGGCAAGCCGACAACTACCGGCTGGGATCCGCAACATATTGCACGGGCATGGACAGTGTTAATGAAACGTTTGGGGTATACCCGGTTTGTAGCGCAAGGCGGTGATTGGGGCAATGCTGTTACTGAACAAATGGCGCTGCAGGCACCACCCGAATTGATCGGCATTCACACCAACATGCCTGCCACACTTCCGGCCGACGTTTCGAAAGCACTCCAGTTCAACAACCCTCCACCATCCGGCCTCTCAACTGATGAGAAACATGCGTGGGATCAACTCGACTTTTTCTATAAGCACGGCCTGGGCTATGCCAGCGAGATGGCGAACCGGCCACAGACGTTGTACGGAATTGAAGATTCACCTGTCGGCCTGGCGGCCTGGATGCTTGATCACGATGCAGTCAGTCTCGCGCTTATTACACGTGTTTTCAATGGCCAGTCTGAAGGCTTGACGCGGGATGATATTGTTGATAACATTACGCTTTACTGGCTAACAGGCACTGCCATTTCTTCGGCTCGTTTGTATTGGGAAAGCAAGCTTCCCTTCTTTGATCCGAAGGGCATTACCATCCCTGTTGCGGTCAGCGCCTTCCCCTATGAGCTTTATCAAGCTCCGCGAAGCTGGACAGAACGGGCTTACCCTAAGCTCATCTATTACAATAAGCTCGACAAAGGCGGACACTTTGCAGCGTGGGAACAACCGCAACTCTTCGCTGAGGAGCTTCGTGCAGCATTCAAGTCATTACGCTAACCGGGGGGAATCAAGAGTCAGGAAAATAGTAATGGATGAAAAACGATTGAAAAGAACCAAATTTAGATATAGTAGATAGGCAGTCTATTACTTTTTTATCCTAATTTCTGGCTCTTGGTTCATGATTCTCATTAGATATTAAACTAAAATTTAAAATCATGTCAGAAAAACTTAAAATTGATCGCCGGCGCTTTTTGGGCGTTACTGCGATGACCATAGCTGCGGCCGAACTTGGCATGATCGGTTTTGCAGACGCAAGCTCCGGGAAAATAACGCCGGCAGATGCAGGCGTATCTAAATTGGGCGCCAACACATCATTCGACCCTATAAAGCAGATCGATGCAGGCGTTCTGAACGTTGGGTATGCTGAAGCAGGTCCTTCCGATGGTCCGTCGGTAATTCTTCTGCACGGCTGGCCCTATGATATTCACAGCTTTGCCGACGTCGCCCCTTTGTTGGCGGCAAAAGGTTACCGGGTAATTATCCCCTATTTGCGTGGCTATGGTACAACGCGATTTCTTTCAAAAGAGACCTTCCGTAATGGCCAGCCGTCTGCGGTCGCCCTCGATACCATCGCGTTAATGAATGCGCTCAAGATCAGAAAAGCCATCCTCGCCGGGTTCGACTGGGGTGCACGCTCTGCCAACATCATCGCTGCGCTATGGCCGCAGCGTTGCAAGGCCCTGGTTTCTGTGAGCGGCTACCTAATCGGCAGCCAGGCCTCCGGCAAATTCCCGCTGCCGCCGCCGGCCGAGTTCCAATGGTGGTATCAGTTCTACTTCGCGACAGATCGTGGCAAGGCAGGCTACGAAAAATACCGGCATGACTTCGCCAAGCTGATCTGGCGACTCGCTTCGCCGAAATGGAACTTCGACGACATCACTTTCGATCGATCGGCCAAAGCCTTTGACAACCCAGATCACCTTGCTATCGTCATTCATAATTATCGCTGGCGGCAAGGCCTGGCGCGGGGCGAGGCAAAATACGACGACCTGGAGCATAAACTGGCCCAAAGCCCGGTCATCACGGTGCCCACCATCACCCTTGAAGGCGAAGCAAACGGCGCACCGCATCCGCCACCGGGCGCCTACGCAAGTAAGTTCTCGGGCAAATATAAGAACCGAATAATCGATGGAGGTGTCGGACACAATCTACCCCAGGAAGCTCCGCAGGCATTCGCTGATGCTGTTATCGAAGTTGATGGTTATTCCAAATGAGGCATAACCCGATTGCGAAACTTATATCGCCGATTGAAAACCCCTGGCATTGTCACTTTTTTAATACGAATCAAACTCCTTTATGCGATTTTATAAATCCACAAGTCGCTTTAAATCAGATATGAAAGTGTTCGGGGATTTGTCCCATAACTGACCCAAAAAAACGCCTTTCAGGGAACTGGAGGGCGTTTTTTTGTTAAACATGATTTTGTGTTGGTAACAACACTAACAAAGGCAAGGATAGATATAGCCGCTGTTTATTTGGTAGTGACACTGCTCATTTTAGCAAATTCCACATCATTAGGTTCCCATAATTCAATCTTATTACCCTCCGGATCCATCAAGTGTACAAAATTACCATAGCTCGTCTTTTGCACGCTGTCAGTCGGCATTATACCCGTGGCTTTCATTTGGGCTAAAAGCTGATCTAACCCTTCTACGCGATAATTGATCATAAATTGCTTTTCAGAGGGCTGAAAGTATTTGGTGGTTTCCTTAAACGGCGCCCATATGGTAAAACCCTTTTTTGTGCTGTCCATACCCTGGTGCCATTCAAAATTTGAACCGAATCCCCCTATGCGGATACCCAGGTTCTTGCTGTACCAGGCTTTCAGTGCCGCGGGATCTTTGGCCTTAAAAAAAATACCGCCGATGCCCGTCACGCGCGGACCGCTATTGACCGGGTTGATTACCCGGCTGAAACCATAGCCCAAAAGGAAGGCCGCGCAAAGCAGGCCGATCAGCGTAAACTTTTTCATGATATGCGTTTTAATGTAAAGACAGGAAATAGACAAGTTGACTTTGCAAACACTAAAGTACCGTTTTATATTTTTAAGAAAACAATAGTTTTTGATATTGGATACTTTCTACAATAATTTAGTTATTGTAGCCTACTTTAATGAATCAGCGCTTTAAATAAAGTCGCGAAAAAATATCTAAGGCTGATGCAAAAAAATAGCTAAAACGATTTATTTTTGTTTTTAACAGTTTATTTGTATTATTGTCTTACCAATTACTTAACTGCGATGAAGTTTATTTTTACGGTACTGCTGTTCCTTTCTGGTTTAGTTTCGACTAATAGTGTCTGTGCTCAATCGGCTGATATCCAGATTCGAAAAGAGCCGTGGAATTCGCAATGGATAGCTGCACCCGGGGATAACGGTATCAGTTACGGCGTTTTTTATTTCCGGAAAAGTATTGATCTTTCAGTAAAACCCGCATCGTTTACCATACATATATCTGCAGATAATCGCTATAAATTGTATGTTAATGGAACGATGGTTTCATTGGGTCCGGCCCGTGGAGATACCTACTACTGGAATTATGAAACAGTTGATTTATCGCCATATTTATCGGTGGGAAAGAATATCATAGCTGGGGTTGTTTGGAATGAGGCACAATATCGTCCCGAAGCACAAATTTCGGTACGAACAGCTTTCATTATACAGGGGAATTCTGCCAATGAAGAGATATTGAATACTAACAACACCTGGAAATGCATCCGTGATGCCGGTCATCAGCCCGTTCCGGGTTATTTTTTTGCTGCCAGTAAAGGCGAAATGGTAGATATGAATCAAGCTGTCAAAGGCGATTGGACAGCTGTAAATTATAATGACGGCGTGTGGCCTTTTGCGGCTAAAGTGCTTGATGGAACTCTTAAAGGCATGTCATGGGGCATTGATTGGGCATTAGTTCCTTCATCATTACCACCAAGGGAAATGACCTACCAACGCATCATTAAGTTGCGTAGTGCAGTTGGCATTAGCGTTCCGCCCACATTTCCCGAAGTAAAGACACCGTTAACGATCCCTGCCAATACTATGGTTACTTTATTGCTTGATCAAACTTTTGAAACAAACGCTTATGTAACACTAAATTTTAGCGGCGGCAAGGATGCCGGAATTTCATTAGGCTACGCCGAAACACTTTACGACAAAGGCAGCAAGGGCAGGCGCAAAAGTAACCGGAATGAAATAGAAGGCAAAGATTTTGTAGGGCGAATAGACAGTCTGATTGCAGACGGTAGCCAGGGGCAAACGTTTACAACGCTAAACTTTCGTACTTATCGCTACATCAGGCTGATTGTACAGACCAAAAATGAGCCGTTGGTTATCGATGATCTTTATGGCACTTTCACCGGTTATCCTTTTAAACGAACCGCGGTATTTAATACAGACAATACCGAAACCAAGCAAATACTGGATATTGGCTGGCGTACTGCGCGGCTTAACGCGTGGGAAACTTATACAGATTGCCCTTATTATGAGCAATTACAATACATAGGCGATACCAGGATACAGGCATTAATATCTTACTATAATACCAGTGATGACCGGCTGGCCCGTAATGCCCTCACTTTGATGGATCATTCGCGTTTAGCTGAAGGCGTTACCAGAAGCTGTTATCCTACAAAAGGTACGCAGATCATCTCAACCTTTTCACTATGGTATATCGGCATGCTCCATGATTACTGGATGTACCGGCCTGATAGTGGTTTTGTAAAAGACAAATTGGTGGGCGAAAGGGATATCCTTAATTTTTTCAGCAAATATCAGCAGCCGGATGGCTCATTAAAAGATACGCCATACTGGACGTTTGTTGACTGGGCGGGCAATTTGGCTGGTAATGTCAAAGGTACGGACGGCAGTGCCGCTATATATGACCTGCAGCTACTTTGGGCTTATCAATGGGCTGCGGAAATGGAAGCCAAAATCGGTCTGCATGATTATGCAATTATCTATAATCAAAAAGCCGCGCAGTTAAAGGCTACTATACAACGCAAGTACTGGGACCCGGTAAAAAAATTATATGCCGATACTAAAGAAAAAACCGGGTTTTCACAGCATGTTAATTCCCTGGCGGTACTTACAGGTATGGTAAGCAATGCGGACATGCCAGCTGTCGCCAACAGACTCCTTAACGATAAAAGTTTAACCCAATGCACCGTTTACTTTAAATATTACCTGCACCAAGCACTTATAAAAGCAGGTTTGGGCAACGATTATATGAACTGGTTGGGCATATGGCGAGAAAATATAGCAATGGGAATGACTACCTGGGCTGAGGACTCAAGCCTGCAAACCGTACGTTCAGAGTGCCATGCCTGGGGGGCAAGTCCAAATATTGAATTTTTCAGGACAGTATTAGGGATTGACAGCTATGCACCCGGATTCAAGAAGATCAGGATAAAACCACATTTAGGAACAATAACCAAAGTAAGTGGTGAAATTCCTCACCCAGACGGGAAAATAGCAGTTAGTTATGTCCTCAACCAAGGCAAATGGTCTGTACAAATAACACTGCCGCAGAGAACCACTGGTATATTGATTTGGAAAGCAAAGCAATATGCACTAAAAGCGGGGAGTAATTCATTTATTATTTAGTCAACAGATTTAAACAAAACCAAAAATCGGCTCATTTTGCTAAATCAATTTAGCTTTCTATAGATTTATTTTATGAAATTAAACTTTTATACATTAACCTTATTTCTTTGTTTTAACGGGATTGTTACCGCGCAAACGATCCGACCTTTTCAACAAGGCGACCGGGTAGTATTTACAGGTAACAGCATCACCGATGGCGGTCATTATCATTCCTACATTTGGCTGTATTATTTAACCCATTACCCCGGCAGGCGCATTACCGTATTTAATGCAGGGATAGGTGGTGATGTTGCACAACAGATATTTGAAAGGCTTGATAGTGACGTTTTCGCCCATAAGCCTACTGTGATGACACTAACCTTTGGTATGAATGATACAGGTTATCAAAACTTGAAGGGGGGTAAGGCCGATTCTGTTTATAATGCTAAAGTGGCCGCGTCACTAAAAAGCTTCGCGCTTATCGAGGCAAAACTCAAAGCGCACCCTGAGATTAAAAAGATCATGATCTCCTCGCCGCCGTATGATGAAACCTCTAAAATAAAGATCAACCCCTTGTTAAAAAAGAATGCCGCTATTTTGAGAATAGCATCTGAACAACAAAAAGCCGCGCTCAGAAATAATTGGGGTTATGTAGATTTTAATGGTGGCCTTACACGGGTTAGTCTGCGCGAGCAGCAACGCGATTCATTGTTTACATTTAATAATGCTGATCGTATCCATCCCACAAATGATGGGCAAATGGTTATGGCATATGCTTTTTTAAAATCCCAGGGATTAGCAGGAAAAAAAATCGCTGATATAGTAATCAATGCCTCGACAAATAAGATGGAATACGTTGAGAATTGCGCCATTACTCTACCCCATATTTCGCCGGCGGTTATCAAATTCAACTATTTGGCCAATTCTTTACCTTATCCCATTGATACCGTTCCAAGTGGTTTTGGAAGGCCGCAACGCGCTCAATCAGAGGCTTTAAAACTGATCCCATTTACTAATGAGTTTAACCAGGAAGTATTACAAATCAAGGGATTGAAGGAAAGTCAGTATGCGCTTAAAATTGATGGCAAAACCATTGGTACTTACAGCGGTGCCGATTTTGCCCAAGGTATTAACCTGGCTCTAATTAACATCACACCCCAATATCAGCAGGCATTGGCGGTAATGCACCTAAATGAAGAACGCTGGGAAATTGAGCGCCGACTACGTGAATATTACTGGATACATTATTCCATATTGAAGCCAAAGGGACTGCTGTTTAATGATGGGGATGCCACGGTTGATTCTCTGCAAAAATATGCTAAAAAGGATTTTTTTGTGGCAATAACCATACCTACTTATCGCAAAGCAAGGTTTAAAAGCGTTCGCGAAGCATGGCAACAGGAAATAAACCTGCTTACCGATAAAATGTACCAGATCAATAAGCCGGTTATTCACCGTTTCGAGATTAACTTAATAAAATAATAATGAGTGTTAAAAAATTATCACATCTGTTTTCTGTTTTAGTTGTCTGCCTTAGCTATGCAAAAGTATCTGCCCAAACTGCCTATTATATAGATGGTTTTCATGGCGGGATATGGGGGCATTACCCGGATTGGAACACCCGGTTTATGGCAGATATGTTAAAAAAGAACCCCGAATGGAAAATTAATATCGAGTTGGAGCCGGAAACCTGGGCCAGGGCGCAAGCTATTGACCCTGCAGCTTATGAAGATTTTAAGGCGATTTTCGCAGATCAGTCCCTAAAAGGAAGAATTGAATATGTGAACCCGGCTTATGCGCAAAGCTATATGTACAACATATCTGGCGAGAGTATTATCCGGCAGTTTAGCTACGGGATGAAGATGATCAAAGCTCATTTTCCAGAAGCGGTATTTACCAGCTATTCGTCCGAAGAGCCTTGCTTTACCAGCGCCTTGCCGCAGATATTGAAATCTTTTGGGTTTAAATATGCATCCTTGAAAAACCCGAATACCTGTTTTGGTGGTTATACCCGTCCACATGGTGGTGAACTGGTTAATTGGATCGGTCCGGATGGCACTGGCATAATTGCCTCCCCACGTTATAATGTAGAAAAACTGGCCACTAAATCAACCTGGCAAACTATCGCCTGGAATAACTCGCCAGCATATATTAATACTGCGCTCACAGACGGTATTACACACCCAATAGGGATGACGCTACAGGATGCTGGCTGGAAAGGCGGGCCCTTTATAGGTAATGGCGTAGATGGCAATATTAAAAATGTTTATACTACCTGGCGCAATTACTTTGCCAATGTAACAGCAAAGGATGCAAAACAAAACTGGAAGATATCGCAGGAAGATATTTTGGTAAGCCTGGTTTGGGGTTCGCAGGTTACACAGCAAATTGCGCAGAAAGTACGTGTATCTGAAAACAAGCTGGTGGCTACTGAGAAGCTGGGCGCTCTGGCTAAGATTTATGCCGATGCCGATTGGCCACAGACACCATTAGATTCGGCTTGGCGCACTTTGTTGCTATCACAGCATCATGATTGCTGGATAGTGCCTTACAACGGCAAACCCGGTAACACCTGGGCAGATAAGGTAACCATCTGGACAGGCCACACCAACCGGATATGTGATAGCATTATTAACCGCGCGGGTGACGCATTAAATAAGGCTGGTGTTATTGGTAATTATGTCACCGTTTACAATACCACCGGCGCCAACCGCGATGAAGTAATAAACGTGCCGCTGTCATCTGCCCTGGATTTGGCTAATATTGGTTTGATTGATGAAAACGGACATTCCGTGCCTTTACAGGTTTCCAACGGGAACAGTATCATTTTTAAGGCCAAAGTGCCATCTGTAGGATATAAGGTTTATCAGCTAACGGATAAAGCATCGGCAGATGCAAAAGGCGCGGCCGTGAATAAATTGGCTAATGGAAACTATAAGCTAGAAACAGATCTGTACAAGCTCATCATCGATCCGGCACGTGGGGGGGTAATAAAAAGTATCATCGCAAAAAAATTAAATAATAAAGAGTTTGTTGACCAGTCAAACGCCCGCAGCTTTAATGAACTGCGCGGGAACTTTTATCATGATGGTGGCTTTAGATCAAGCGCAGATAGTGCCGCCCATGTAGAGATCATAGAAAATGGGCCGCTGAGGATTAGTATTTTGGTGCAAGGGTACATAGGGGGCAACAGTTACAACCAGCTGATTACCTTAGCGCAGGGCCAGCCACGGATCGATATCAAATTAAATATCGACTGGAAAGGTAACCCCGGTATAGGGCAGGATACTAAACGCGGAACATACAGAATAGAGTTGCCGGTAAAAGCTTTCTATGATGACCGGAATAAACTGCTTGCGTTATTTCCACTGAATTTAAAACATCAAAAGGTCTACAAAAATGCACCTTTTGATGTAACTGAAAGCAAGTTGAAAAATACTTTTTTTACTAGCTGGGACAGTATAAAGAATAACGTAATACTGAATTGGGTAGATGTTACCGACAAAAATAATCAGTATGGTATGGCGCTTTTTACCGATCATACCACCAGTTACGCGCATGGCGGGGATTTTCCTTTAGGGCTCGATATTCAATACTCGGGGATGGGCTTATGGGGCAGGAACTATGGTATTAACGGCCCCACACAGATCAATTACGCTTTGATACCACATGTTGGCAAATGGGATAAAGCCGGTATATGGGCAGAGGGCACCAAGTGGAATGAGCCCTTAATTGCAGTAGCAACCGATAAACATCCGCAAAAAATGAGCAGATCCCTTGTTAAACTTCCAGTTGGATATGAAGTATCAGCGATAAATTTTGATGGTAACGATATGCTGGTGCGAATTTTTAATACAGGGTCGGCCATTAAAGAAAAAATAATTTTTGGCTGCCAGGCAACTAAGGCCATACTAACCGGACTTGATGGCAGAGAGGGAGGGGAATTAGCCTTATCAAAGGAAGCCAGTCAAATTTCTACAATTATAGCTATCCCAAAATTTGGAATAAGAACCATCAAACTGAAAAATGCAAGGATGTTTTAGGTTGAGAATACCGAAGGAGAAATAAGATAAATTATTTCATCAAATATTTGCTAAATCGTTTTTTTTATATAATTTGGACGCTTTATTAAACCAATTATTAAATACGGTCTGTATTTAAAAGCTTATTCAAAACTTGAATGTTTAGAAACGTTAAGAGATTTTTCGCCCTCGTGACGGCAGTCGGACTGTCTGTAGCTGTTTTAATAGCAAAAGGGCAGGATGCCGCATCGTACGTAAATCCATTAATTGGAGCCAGTAGCAGCACTGCAGCGGCAGGTATCTATCATGGCTTGGGTAAAACTTTTCCTGGAGCAACTACACCCTACGGTATGGTGCAGGTTAGCCCTAATACGGTCACTGGTGGAGATAATGGCTCTGGTTATAGCTATGAACATAAAAGTATCGAAGGTTTTGCTTTTACGCAAATGAGTGGCATTGGCTGGTATGGCGATATGGGTAATTTTTTAGTGATGCCAACAACCGGAAAACTTAAAACAAGCGCCGGTACGCTTGCTGATCCAAAAGTTGGGTACCGCTCTGCATACTTGAAGTCGAGCGAGAAGGCAACTGCCGGTTATTATTGTGCACTGCTTACCGATTATCATATTAAGGCCGAAATGACAGCAGCACCGCATAGTGGTATGTTACGCTTTACCTTTCCGCAAAACAGATCATCCAGGATACAAATAGATCTGGCAAGAAGGGTAGGGGGCACGTCAACGTTACAATACGTAAAAGTACTTGATGCCAATACCATAGAAGGCTGGATGAAATGTACGCCTGATGGAGGAGGTTGGGGCGACGGTGATGGGCATGCCAATTATACAGTTTATTTTTATGTTAAATTTAGTAAGCCACTCAGGAACTTTGGTGTTTGGAGTGCAGATATACCTGACGGACAGGGTCGTAAACGCGAAGATGTAGAGAACGCAAAATACCAGGATTGGATAGCGCATGCAGCTATCTTAAAGGGCATCAAACAAAAACAGGGTAAACACCTGGGTTTTTATACTGAATTTGCAACTAAAGCCAATGAGCAGGTTATCCTGAAATCAGGTATTTCTTATGTAAGTATGGCAGGTGCTAAAAATAATTTGCTGACAGAAATCAAAGACTGGAATTTTGATGCCGCCCATCATCGGGCAATTGCGCTTTGGAACAAGGCTTTGGCTAAGGTAAAAATAGAGGGCGGTACACCGGAAGAGCGAACTGTTTTTTACACCGCCATGTACCACACCATGATAGATCCCCGTATTATTAACGATGTGGATGGACGCTATCCTGGTGGAGATGGCAAGGCACATCTTGATAGAACATTTAACAAACGTACTGTTTTTAGCGGTTGGGATGTGTTTCGCAGCCAGATGCCTTTGCAAACCATCATCAATCCATCCCTAGTGAACGATCTGATCAATTCGTTGATAACACTGGCAAACGAAAAAAATAAAAATTACCTGGAACGCTGGGAACTGTTGAACGCCTACAGCGGCTGCATGTTTGGTAACCCGGCGGTATCCGTAATAACCGATGCCTATGCTAAGGGCATCCGCAACTTTAATGTACCTGAGGCTTATGCGCTTTCAATTGGTTCGGTTGAAAAATTCGGCAATGGAGATAAGGGATATTCTCCAGGGTCTAATAGTATTGCTTTAACTTTAGAATACGCGTATACCGAATGGTGTGCTTCGCAGTTGGGTGGTTGGTTAAAACATCCTGCCGATTCTGCTAAATACGCTGCCCGCAGTGAGGATTACCATAATATTTTCGACAAGGAAAAAGGCTGGTTCAGACCGAAAGACAGTACTGGCAAATGGGCCGCGTGGCCAGATTCGGGGAGATTAACCCAATGGTATGGTACCTTTGAAACCAATCCTTATCAACAGGGCTGGTTTGTACCGCAAGATGTTGATGGCATGGTGAAGCTAATGGGTGGCACGGAAAAAGTAATTGCCGACCTAAACAACCTGTTCGAAAAAACACCCGAAAATATGATGTGGAACGATTATTTTAACCAGGCCAATGAGCCGGTGCATCACGTTCCTTTTTTATATAACCGTTTAGGAGCGCCCTGGCTAACTCAAAAATGGAGCCGTGCGGTTTGCCGCAGGGCGTACAAAAATTCTGTTGAAGGCTTGGTTGGTAACGAAGATGTGGGCCAGATGTCTGCCTGGTACGTACTGGCATCAGCCGGTTTGCATCCCGTTTGCCCCGGCGATACCCGGCAGGAAATTACCAGCCCGGTATTTAGCAAAATAACTTTTAAGCTCGACCCTGAATATGCTAAGGGTAAAACCTTCACCATAAAAGCTGATAACAATTCGTCAACAAATATTTATATCCAAAGTGCAAAGCTCAACGGTAAGCCTTATAATAAATGTCACATTGATTTCAAAGACATCGCTGAAGGAGGAATATTGGAACTAACCATGGGGAATACACCAAATAAAAACTGGGGACTTAATTAATATGAAGAAAATAATTTTTACACTACTGGCAGCCTGTTTTTTATTCAACGCATCCATGGGCCAAAAGATCACACCCTTCCACGCGGGCGACAGGGTTGCATTTGTAGGCAACAGCATTACAGACGGGGGCCATTATCATTCCTATATATGGCTGTATTACATGACACATTTTCCCGGTGCGCGCATTACCTGTTTTAACGCTGGGATAGGCGGAGACGCTATCAACCAGATATATGATCGTTTTGATGACGATGTGTTCTCGAAAAATCCCACCGTTCTAACGCTTACCTGGGGAATGAACGACAGCGGCTATTTTGATTGGTTCAAAAGTGACGCCCAGGATGTTATGGATAAAAAGATAGCAGGCTCCTACAATTATTATGGTATGCTGGAGAATAAGCTGAAGCAAAAGCCAGAGATCAAAAAGATCATCATACTTGGCTCTCCTTACGATGAAACTACCAAGAGCAATCCTAAAAACCTATACCCAAAAAAGAGTATTGCTTTAGGGAAGATCATAGATTTTCAGGAGGCTGCTGCCAAAAAGAACAACTGGGATATTGTTGACTTTTACCACCCAATGCTGGCAATCAATCAGCGGGAACAGGCAACCGATTCTTTATTCAGTCTTACACCGAATGACCGTATTCATCCCGATAACGACGGACATTTGGTAATGGCTTACCTTTTTTTAAAGGCGCAGGGGCTGGATAACAAACCTGTTGCTGATATCGGCATCGATGCAAAAAGTAGAAAACTTTCGAGGGCTGTAAACTGTAAAGTGTCAAATATTTCAGGATCAGCGGATTCCGTTACCTTTAATTACCTTGCCAATTCATTACCTTACCCTATCGACACCATCCCGCGCAGTTGGGGCAATCGTAAAAAGCAGGCTGACGCTTTAAAGCTCATACCTTTTACAAAGGAATTTAACCAGGAGTTGTTGGCTGTAAAAGGCCTCCAAAATGGCAACTACAATTTAATGATAGACGGCGAATTGATGGGTAATTGGTCATACAAACAATTTGCCGATGGTATTAATCTTGGCGAAATTACCAAAACACCCGAATATCAGCAGGCTATCCAAGTCAGGGAACTGAACGAAGAAAGATGGGATATTGAACGGCGCCTGAGGATGTATGTATGGATGGAATATGATTTTCTGAAGGGTAAAAACATGCTTTATAAAGACAACAATGCCGCCATGGACAGCGTGAAGAAATATGCAGTTAAAGATATGTTTGTAAACGGTAATAAGGACAATTACTCACGGGCCCGTTACAAAAGCGTTCGGGATGCCTGGCAAAAGGAAATGAATGTGCTTACAGATCAGATATATGCCATTAATAAACCGCAAAATCACCGGATCGCTATAATAAGGGTGCAATAGAAGCTTTCAAGAATTTACCTAAAATGACCAAAATAAACCGATTTTCTACCCTGGTACTTTTATTGTTGGCTGTATGCGCTGTCAGGGCGGAAGCTGCCATTGTTGACACCGCTTTAACCCACAGCGCAGCTATGAATAGAGATATCAAGGCTGTAGTAATAAAACCGGCAGATTATTCAACCAACAAAAAATTCCCTGTTTTATACCTGCTTCATGGGTTTAGCGGTAAGTATTCAGATTGGATATTAAAAGTTCCTTCAATTATCCAACTTGCTGACCGTTATGATATCATCATTATTTGCCCTGACGGTGGATTTGCGGGATGGTATTTCGATAGCCCTGTGGATAAGCAATCACAATATGAAACTTATTTGGCCAAAGAGCTGGTAAATTATGTAGATGGCCATTACTCCACGGTCAAAGATCGGTCGGGGCGGGCTATCACGGGGCTAAGCATGGGCGGGCACGGAGCGCTGTATCTTGCCTTTAAACATCAGGATATTTATGGTGCGGCGGGCAGTATGAGCGGTGCTGTGGATCTTCGTCCTTTTGCAGACAATTTCGGTATTAAGCAGGTACTTGGCACAATAAAGGAATATCCTGAAAGATGGGAGAAAAATAGTGTTGTAAACATGGTTTACTTGTTAAAACCAAATGCACTTGCCATCGTATTTGATGATGGGGCCGAGGACTTTTTCTTTACCGTGAATAATGCTTTGCATCAAAAATTACTGGACCAAAAAATACCCCACGATTACACTTCCAGGCCCGGAGCACACACCTGGGAATATTGGGGAAATTCAATCAATTATCAAGCATTATTTTTTAGCCGCTTTTTTAATAAAGAGGAATAACGATCTGACGAGATTTACCTGAATATATTTAATAATTAATTGAAGAAAATTTGCTAAATCGTTTTTATGTACTAATTTAGCAGTCAGATTCTAAATCTGAATATAAAACCAATTATAATACAAGTGACTAAAAAGTAAAATTATAACTTCTTTGTTGCTTTTTGAATTTTTGCTAAAACGATTTTATAAATCTTATACAGCGATACTGTTCCTTTAAAAAGGAGTGGATTTTTCATCGGTATAAACTATTTAATATGAAGAAAAATTACTTTCAAAATTTTAATTTATTTCTTTTTGTCATGTTGCTTTTTTTTATGGCTTCGTGCAAAAAAGGCGGTTTTTTAGCCCCAACAACCACCACGAATCTGACCCAAAGTTCTGTTTTTGCCGATAGTGCAAACACGGTGGCGTTCCTCGCTAATATCTATACTAATATAGGCTTCAGCACCAATGCTACACGATTTGGAAATGGGGGACTGGATGCTGCATCTGACGAGGCAGAGGTTGGTAATGCAAGTCTTTCTGTAGCTACCGATTGGGCCACCGGGACTATTAATGCCGGTATTGTCAGCCCTGATAACCCATCAGCGTTAACTGGTGCCGACGCATTCAATACGGGTTATAATAATATACGTGCTGTAAATCAATTATTGAAAAATTTACCTAATGTGCCTGTAAAGCCGTATACTAAAACGCAAATGAAGGCCGAGGCCCGTTTTTTAAGGGCCTGGTATTATTTTGTGCTTGTTGAGCATTACGGCGGGGTGCCGCTTATTGGCGACACGCTTTATACTTACACCGATCATATACCGGTCGTACGGAGTACATTTTCTAATTGCGTAAACTATATTGTTTCTGAATGCAATGCAGCCGCGCAGTCGCTTCCTGATGCCCAAACCGGTTTAAACTATGGCAGGGCATCCAGAGGGTCTTGCCTGGCTTTGATATCAAGGGTGTTATTATATGCTGCAAGTCCGTTATATAATGGTACACAGCTGGCTTCGGGGCCACTTGGCGCCATCGTTGGTTACCCTACAGTCGACCAGAGTCGGTGGAAGCTTGCTGAGGACGCCGCTGCTGCCGTTATTGCCCTTGGAAGCTATAGTTTAAATACGGACAACACTACGGCTCCTGGCTATGGTTTTCAAAGCCTTTTCCCATTGAGACCTAACAATGAGTATATTTTACAATTGATGCGCCCTGGTGGAAACTGGGATCTTGAAGGTGTTTGGGATCCGCCATCAAGATCGGGGTCGGGAGGGGCATATCCTTACCAGGAGTTGGTTGACGCTTTCCCAATGAGCAATGGTATAGCAATTACAGATCCGACATCAAATTATGATCCGGCAAATCCTTATGCTAATCGTGACCCACGCTTGAATTACACAGTCAATCACGATCAATCTGTATTACCTATAAGGTTGGGGACGGGATTTTCACCGATCAATGTTTACCTGGGTACTTTTAATGGTGTGCCAGCCGGAAGTGATGCGGTATATAGAGGCACACCCACCGGTTACTATACTAATAAAATGCTTGACCCTAATGCGGTATCAACAGATGGAACCCATGCGACTAATCGCTGCTTGCCGATAATACGCTATGCTGAAATTTTACTCAACTATGCAGAAGCGGCGAATGAAACACTAACGGCACCAAGCCCTGATGTTTATACCGCCATTATAGATTTAAGAAGTCGGGCCGGCATCAGTGCAGGGGCTGATGGGATGTATGGCCTTAAAACGGGGATGAGCCAGGCCGAGATGCGATTGGTAATACAGAATGAACGGCGCATAGAATTAGCGTTTGAAGGACACCGTTTTTGGGATGTGCGTCGCTGGATGATAGCTGATGTTGCTGAAAACCAGGAGATGACAGGTATGGAAGTTGACAGAAACGGCACTGCTGTGTCTTACAAACGGTTTAATGTGCGAAAGCATAATTTCAGAAAAGCTATGTATTTATGGCCGATACCACAGGGCGAAGTGGCTAAATCATCGCAATTGGTACAAAACCCTGAATACTAACAGATTTAAGAACGGAATAATAGTGATAAAATATTGACATGAAAGAGTTTTATAAATTTCGCAGGCCCGCATATCTCCTGGTTATACTTGCTTTACTTGCAGCCAGCTCATGCAAAGTTGAAAGTTTGAGACCGGTTAACGAAGCAAGCAAGGACATCTCCGGCAACTGGAGCGTTATTGGAGCTACCCGCAATGGTACTGACCTTACCAGCATTGTAGATTTCAGCCAGTTCAAATTAACATTTAGCGAAGGAAAGTATACGCTCCTTAACAAACTGCCATTTTTGGTAAGTCAAAACGGCACTTATTCGCTTGATAATCCGCAGTATCCATTTCAAATAAGTTTTACACCGGCTGGCAGTCCGGCTGTAGCAACTGCTTTTACCTATCCTATAGTTAACGGGGTGAGGCAATTGACATTAACCTTTAGCCCTGGCTGCCCTAATAATATTTATATATATACATTTCGAAAAGCCAATTAATAAGACCATTTAAAAATTAAATATGAGAGCATCTTTACGAATTAATGTAAAAGCAAAATGGCTATGGAGTTGCTGCGCAGCGCTTATCCTGGGCATGGTGATCACATGCTGCAGTATCACTGTGTTTACTGTAACCCAGCCTGATACTGCTGTAGTTGGCTCAACTATACCTATAAGTGTAAAATTTACCTACCACAATATAAAAGGCGGCAATACCGAAAATCTGGTATTCGGTTTCCTGGTGCCTAAGGGCTGGGCAGTTAGCCAAAATGCTAAAATTACTTATACCAGTACGGTGGGAGATGGTAAAATGGTGCTAATGCCGTCAAACGTCACGGAGCCACAAAGTAACGGCCTGTCATGGTCTTCAGCTTTGCTTAAAAAATTTGGCATTGGCACTAACTTGGTGAATGACATGGAATGGGTTGTTTATCAGTCAGATGTTGGTCTTCCGTTGAATGACGGGGAGGAAATAACAGCTACATTAAATATCAGCTTGAAAGTGGGGGCAGATAACAATAATACACTGTGTAAGCTGGGCTACTTAATAGCAGAATCACATGATGGCTTACACGAGGTTGATAGCAATATTGATCAAAACGGGGCAAAATATGAATACTATGCCGAACAGATCACGCCATGTTTTATGCTTACAGGAGGCAGTGGCGAGGTGGTTGATTTTTGTAATCCCCAGCTAACAAGTGTTGACCCGCCAAAGTCGCTGGATAATGATTTTGTTACGCTATCATTTGACGGAACAGTAACAAAAACAGCATTACCAAGTTCTTCAACAATTTATTTATGCGCCACAGCCAATACCAGCGACGGAAAAACCTATACAGTATGCGATCAATCTGCGAAAACACAATTTACTCAAACTGTTGCGGGTAGTAATAAATATAAAATTACGATATGGCCCCGATCGTATTTCGGGATATCCGATTCGCAAACTATTGTAAATATGAATTATTACGTGACGGATGCAACCGGCAATATCAAAGTGGGCTATGGTAATACTGCGAGCCCGTTCACTTATACATTTAAATGTAACTAATTATAAACATACAGCAGAGTAATTAAAGTTGGCGACAACCGGATATTATTCTTCACACTAATACATGCGTCTTATTGCGGCATTTGAAGCGCATTTCTGAGGAATTAGAATAGATTTTTGCCAATAAAATATAGAAACTATGGCCAATTGCTACTTAAAAAAATGCTTTACAGGATTTATCATACTGATGTTCCTTTCTGTAAAGTCCAGTTTTGCCTTTGTGCAGGATACAACTGCTAAATCGGTTAACCATATTCCTGGAATTGTTACAGGTATAGTATTGGATGAAAATAAGCGCCCTGTTAAGGGTGCTGAGGTAAATGTTAAAGGTAACCCCGCTGTTTTTACAACTGATATTACCGGGCATTTTGAAATAAAGGCAGGCACCGGGAGTATATTGGTTTTTAAATATACCGGGCACAATGTGGCCGAAATAAAGATAAATGATGATAAAGAGCTTACTGTAAGGCTTTTAGACACCTATCTGCAGTCGCCGGATAAAATTGATGTGCTGTATGATCAAATCGATCGGTCGGCACAACTGGGATCTGTCGCAACCATTTATACCAACCAGTTAACCACCACGCCTGCGTCTCTTTATTTGTACGCACTGGCCGGGCAGTTACCCGGATTATATACCCAGCAGGTAAGCGGTTTTTCCGCCGCTCAAACAACTCTTCCGACATCAAATGGACTATTTTCAAATGTTGTATCCAGCCATAACGTAGCCCCCAATGACAACACCGAGATCAACTTGCAAATACGGGGACAAAAAAATATTATTACAGTTATCGACGGTGTTCAACGTGAGATCTCTTCTATAGATCCGGAGAGTATTGAGTCTGTTTCGGTTTTAAAAGATGCGCTTTCTACCATCCTGTTAGGTATTAACAGTTCAAACGGGATATTGCTGGTTACTACAAAGCGCCCGGCAATGGGAGCGCCTCGTATCTCGTTCACAGCAGAAACAGGCATACAGCAGTCATTGGGTTTGCCAACCCCTCTGCCTTCTTATCAATACGCATATTTGTATAATGAGGCGCTGCAAAATGATGGGAAGGCGCCTATTTACAATGCTGCTGATTTCAACGCTTTTAAAAATCATACCGATCCTACAGGGCATCCTGATGTTAATTGGTTCAAAACTATCCTGAATAATTATTCGCCTTTAACAAATTACAAGTTAAATGTTAACGGTGGTACGCAGGCGGCCCGCTATACTATATCACTGAGCTATATGGATCAGGGCGGTATTTTTAAAACAGCAAGTGCTGTACCTTATAATACCAATAATGATCTTAACCGGTATGTGATCAACTCTGACCTGAGCGTTGACGTGACCCCGAAATTTAAAGTAGATCTGCAGCTTTTCGGACGTATTCAGCAAGGCACTGAGCCTGGCGCAGGTTACGGCAATATATTGCAAACACTGTATTCGCTCCCAAACAACGCTTATCCTGTATATAATCCTAATGGCTCATTTGGAGGTACATCGTTTTATCCAAACAATGTACTCGCACAATCAGAAAATTCCGGTTATATACAAACGAATAGCCACGATGTACTGGCGAACCTTGACCTGAAATATGATATGAGCAGTTTTCTCAAGGGATTGTCTTTCAAGGCAAAGGGCAACTTGTCCATAGAGTCGCAAACTGTTTTGAACCGCAGCTTGCAAAATCAAAGCTACTTATATACTGCAAAGGACTCGAGCTATGCTGCTGTAGGTACCACAATTTCCCAAAGCAACACTTTCTCAACGGTAACAACCGCCCGCTATGCCTTTGCACAGGGCGCGCTTAACTACGACCGCAGCTTTGGTAAAAACAATGTGAGCGCCATGCTGCTTGCTGATTACCGCTCGGTGGTATTGACTTTCGACTTACCGGAAATAACCAACAATAGGGCTTTTAAAGTTGGGTATAATTATGATGGAAAATACTTTGTTGAAGGTGCCATCAACAATAGCGGCTACAACAGATATCCTCCGGGTAGTCAGTTCGGAATGTTTTATGCAGGGGGCATTGGCTGGCAAATGGGCAAAGAAGCCTTTATTAAAGATAATTTGACCTGGATAGATTCATGGAAATGGCGTGCCGATTATGGAAAAACCGGTAATGCAAATATTGACAGTTATGGCTATTACGGTTATCAACAAACCTACAGCGGTGCTTACGGTGCTTACTCGCAGGGGACTGCCAGGTCCAGAGGCGATGGTATAGTTGCTGATCCGTTAGCAAACCCGAACATCAGTTGGGAAAATGCTCATAAAATTGACATTGGTACCGATATATCCTTATTTAAGAATCATTTAAAGATAACCGCAGATTATTACCACGATACATATTACGATCTGCTGCAGGTGCGCGGCAATAGCATAGCGTTATTGGGAACCGCCTATACTAAGGAAAACTTAGGTATTAACCTGTATAAAGGTGGTGAGCTTACCCTTACCTATTCTAATAACCTGGGCAACTTTAACTACTTTGTTACCGGTAACATATCTATAGAGGCATCTAAGGTAGTATACAGCGATGAAGAGCCTTCGCCATATCCCTGGGTAAGGAATACCGGCCAACCTGTAACTACAATTTTCGGTTATACCGCATTGGGCTTTTTTCAAAACGCGCAGGATGCAGCGCATAGCGCTACAACCGTTGGTTACACAGCCCAGCCCGGTGATATAAAGTATAAAGATCTGAACAATGACGGTGTGATCAATCAATTTGATCTTTCACCTATTGCTGGTACTAAACCGCTTATATACTTTGGCACAACACTTGGATTCAACTATAAGGGGTTCAGTTTCAGTGCCATATTGCAGGGTGTAACAAACCGCCAGATAAGCATTGCTGATAATGCGTATTCCGGTTTCATTGGCGAAGGGCAATATGGCAACCAATATGTTGGCCAGGGATACAATGTTTTAACCTCGCGATGGACACCAGAAACCGGAAATACTGCAGCACTACCGAGGTTGTCATTGGGTAATCTCAATAACACCAGTTTATCCTCCTTCGATATCAAATCGGGTAATTACCTGAGATTAAAGAACGCGGAGATTGGCTATAGCCTGCCTGAACAGTTTTGCAGAAAATTGAAACTGGTTGGCATAAGGATGTTTGCAAATGGTGAGAATCTGCTAACGGTTGCAGGTTTCAAAGGTCAGGACCCTGAAGTTTATTATGGTGACCCTTTGAACTATAATCCATATCCCATACAGCGAGTATTTAATGCAGGAGTAACTATTAAGCTTTAGTTTTTGAGAAATTAAAAATAAGATCATGAGGAATTATAAAAATATATTTTGGGTAGCAGTGATTTTACTTGCTTGCGGCATAAGCGCCTGCAAAAAATACGAGCAATTCCCGGTTGATAAACAAACGCTTAATATCGTTTTTGATAAATACGATTCTTTGGGCACAAATGCTCATGCCTACCTGAACTCCATGTATGCAGTACTGAGGGACGGACACAATGTGGTGGCTAGTGATTACCTGGATGCTGCAAGCGATGACGCAATATCATCGGCAGAAGGTCCTACTACGCCGGTAACTATTTTATCCACAGCGGCTTACAATTCATCTACGCTGCCGGCAAATGAGAATGTTTGGTCGGGTGCGCAAAGTAATTGGACTGGGATACGAATGGCCAACGAGTTTGTAACCAATATTGGTGTAGTACCTGTGCAGCAAACTTATAATGGCTTTTCAATGAAATATGTCTGGAAAAGTGAAGCCAGGTTTTTAAGGGCTTATTTTTATTTTGAGCTGGTAAAACGCTTTGGCGGTGTGCCCTTGCTTGGCAATAAAGTTTATACCATTAACGACAATATTTCGCTACCACGTAATTCTTTTGATGAGTGCATTAAATATATTACCAGTGAGTGCGATGCCATAAAGGATAGCCTGCTTACAAATCCTATCATTTCTCCGAATGCTAATTATGGCAGGGTCACAAAAGGTGCTGCTATGGCCCTTAAAGCCAGGGTTTTGTTATATGCAGCAAGCCCTTTGTTTAATGGCGGGAATATCGACGGGGCCAACCCGCTTACGGGCTATCCCACAGCAGATCCGTCTCGTTGGGCCTTGGCTGCACAGGCCGCAAAAGATGTGATGGACCTTAATTCTTTTTCGCTCGACCCAAGCTTTACAGACGTTTTTTTAACGCAGAATAACCCTGAAATAATATTTATACGCCAGGGCGATAACGGAAATTCCGTTGAAAGCGCTAACGGACCGGTAGGGTTCCCTGCGGCAAAGGGCCTGGGACGAACCAGCCCGACGCAGGACCTTGTCGACGCGTTTCCGATGAATAATGGCCTGCCTATTACTGATCCATCATCAGGTTATAATTCGACTAACCCTTATGTAAACCGCGATCCGCGTTTATCCTACACGGTATTGTACAACGGTGCACAATGGCTAAATACCCAGTTACAAACCTTTGAAGGTGGGCAGAGTAAGCCAAATACGGGCCAGCAGCAAACACTCACCAGTTATTACATGCGGAAATTTATGGGAAATTTTGAAAATGCCAACTCCTATGGAGCCCATAATGAAGACTGGGTAATATTACGCTATGCGGAGGTGTTACTTGATTATGCCGAAGCAGAGAATGAAACACTACCGGCACCAGGCACGGATGTTTATAGCGCCATCATAGATTTAAGAAAGCGGGCCGGCATCAGTGCAGGGACTGATGGGATGTATGGCCTTAAAACGGGATTGAGCCAGGCCGGCATGCGTACCGTGGTACAAAACGAACGCCGCATTGAACTGGCCTTTGAGGAAAATAGGTTTTTTGATATCCGCCGCTGGAAAATTGCCGAAACGGTAATGAATCTGCCACGCAGGGGAGAAACTATTATTCAATCAGGTAACGCTACCACTTATAACATTATCAATGTTTTGACTACCAAATTTACGCAACCTAAAATGTACCTGTATCCCATTCCGTATGATGAAGTGTTGAAAAACCCAAACATGAAACAGAATCCCGGATGGTAAACTATCAGACCCAATTAAAAATTAATAAAGAAATTATGAGAAGAATAATACTTTTCTTTCAACTTATATTAACCATGGGCCCCCTAACGCTACTGGCACAGGGACGCACTATAACCGGTTCTGTAAGAGATCTTGGAGGTTCACTTCCCGGTGCTTCTGTTGTAGAAAAAGGAATGGCGGGCAATGGTACCGTTACCGACGTTAGTGGCCATTTCAGGCTTACATTAAAGGGAAAATCAGAAATTTTGCTTGTTCGGTTTATAGGTTATGTTACAAAGGAAGTGAATGTTGTGGACAAGATATCACTTGATATTAATTTGCAGGCCAACAGCAACGGCCTTGATGAAGTGACAGTGGTAGGTTTTACGCCGTCAAAGCGTATTACAACTACCGGCGCTTCGAGCACTATTTCGGGAGAGCAGATACGCACTGTGCCAACCGCTAATGTGCAAAACGCATTAGCCGGCAAGCTACCGGGTTTCTTCTCGCAGCAGTCATCAGGCCAGCCCGGTAAGGATGCCTCAGATTTTTTTATAAGGGGGGTAAGTTCGCTGAATGCTAATGGCAACCAGCCACTAATTTTGGTTGACGATATTGAGTATACATACGACCAGTTGCAACAGATCAACGTAAATGAAATTGAAAGCATAACCATATTGAAAGATGCATCAACTACGGCCATCTATGGTATCAAAGGTGCTAACGGTGTACTGGTGGTAACAACCCGCAGAGGTAAATCCGGCGCTCCAAAGATAAATTTAAGGATTGAAGGCGGATTGCAAAATCCGACCCTTACACCCAAGTTTCTGGACTCATATCAATCGGCTATGTTGATTAACGAAGCCGAAAAAAACGACGGATTAGTGCCAACGTTTACGCAAAATGATCTTACATTATTCCAAAATGGAACCGATCCTTATGGACATCCAAATACTAATTGGTATAACGAAATATTCAAAAAGTTTTCTTACCAGGCCAATACAAATTTGGATATTTCGGGAGGTACAAACGCCATCAAATATTTTATATCGGGCGGTGCGCTTACCCAAAACGGTTTGAACAGGGATTTTGAAGACCCTACCGATCAGGTGAACACCAACTACTACTTTAAACGCTACAACTTCAGGTCAAATCTTGACTTAAAAGCCAATAAAACACTTGATTTGCGCCTGGACGTTACCACACGTTTCTCCGATCTGAATCAGCCCGGATCTGAAAATGCGATCAACGGAATTTATAATTTCGCCCAGGAAACACCGTTTTCAGCACCTTTTCTAAATCCTAATGGCAGCTTTGCTTACAACGACTCGAAGTTTACGCCGGGCGCTTTACCCACACTAAATGCACGATTATCCGGCGACGGTTACCAGCATTTCAGGCGAACAGACTACAATGTTTTATTCGGAGCGGTACAAAAGCTTGATAATATTACACCCGGGCTTTCGGTAACAGCAAGGGTAGCTTACGCGAGTACGGATGAGTTTCGAAAGAGTGTCACTAACTTCGGCAATTACCCTTCATACCATTATGACCCTTCTACCAATAGTTATTCTTTAAAGCCAAATGCGCCATATGTTTTTGGCACCTATCTGTACCAGGGGAATACAGATATTTACAACACAAATGTAAATGTCCAGTTGTTTTCAAATTACGAAAGGTCCTTTGGCTACAACCACCTTACCGGGTTGATTTTGATTAATCAGCAATCTTATACACAATACGCCAGTGCGGATGCTAACGGTAATAATAATTTAGCAGCCACAGATGTTGGCGTACCGCAGAAATTCCGTGGAGTTGCTGGAAAGGCTGCTTACGACTATAATGGAATTTACCTGTTCGACTTTAACGTGGCTTATAACGGTACAGACCGTTTCGCTGCCAACCATCGGTACGGGTTTTTCCCGGCTGTCGGCTTGGGTTATAACATGGCGAAAGAAAAGTACTTTAAAGATTTGTTCCCAACTTTTAGTTTATTTAAACTAAGGGGCTCGTTCGGTTTGGTTGGGTCAGATGCAGCGCCAGGCAACCGGTATGTTTACTCGCAAACTTATAATAGCGGTGGTGGCTATAATTTCGGCGAAAGCCAACAACCTTATCCAACCATCTCTGAAGGCGCGTTGAGCAATAATAATGTGGTTTGGGAGAAAAGCCGGAAACTGGATATTGGCTTGGATATGAACCTTTTAAACGACCATGTTTCGGCAACTATCGATGTTTTTCATGATATCCGTTATGATCAGCTTATTACTCCCGGAAGTATAACCGAATTATTGGGGGTGGGCCTGCCTGCAATTAACCTCGGCCGGGTGCAGAACCAAGGATTTGATGGGCAAATAACTTACCACAACTCTATTGGCAACGTACAATATAACACCAGCTTTGTATTCTCTTATGCAAAAAACAAAATTCTTTACGAAGACGAAGCCACGCCGGCATATCCTTGGTTGGCTAAAACGGGCCACCCGATAGGGCAGCCTTTCGGTTATCATTCCCTTGGCTATTATTCCCCCGCAGATGTAACTGCTGTGAACAATTATAAAACAGCACATAATGGCTCAAACGCGGGCGACCCAATAGCAATACCGGATAATGGCCTTCCCATACAAGCCGGTGATTTGCGATACCAGGACCTGAACGGTGATGGTGTAGTAAATGTGTTTGATCAACGCGCTATCGGTAATCCAAACTTGCCCAATACCACTCTTGGATTATCCCTGGGAGTTGCATATAAAGGGTTCAGTATAAATGTACTTTTTCAGGGCGCGTTTAATTACAGCTTTATTTTGTCGGGTACTGCAATTGAACCGTTCCAAAGCCAGTTTCAGCCAATTGACCTGCAAAGATGGACGCCGGCTACTGCCGCGACAGCTCAATTTCCAAGGTTAACTTCGGTTCCGGGAACTGTCGATAGCCCGTCGGCATACCCCTCAGATTATTGGTTGCTTAATGCATATTATATCCGTTTAAAAACACTGGATATAGGTTACCAGTTTCCAAGTAAACTATTGCCATTTCATATCAACAATGCCCGTATTTATATGAGCGCCTACAACTTGTTGACTTTTGATAATTACCGCAAATATCAACAAGATCCTGAAGTACAAACTAATACAGCGGGGGATGCCTACATTAACCAACGTGTAATTAACTTTGGTGTACAACTTGGTTTTTAATTTATTACAGCGCCAGTACCCTTTGCCAATAAAAAAAAGCAATGGGTACTGGTGTTGTTTTACATGCAAAAATTTAATTAAGTTAAATTAGCAGCATGTTTCCAACCATTGGCCATCTAATAAATTATCTGTTTCATAAGCATATCCTGTTCAACATTCAAACGTTGGGTTTTTTTATGGCAATGGCTTTTATATCGTCTTACCAGGTTTTTAAAGCGGAGTTTAAAAGAAAAGAAGCCGAAGGAAAGATAAAGGCCTTTACACAAACCATAGTTGAAGGTAAACCTGCTTCTGCCCTCGAAATATTCGTCAATAGCCTGCTGGGCTTTCTTTTTGGGTTTAAAATATTGGGCGGGTTGATCAGCTATCACTCGTTCTTATCTGACCCTCAAAAATATATCCTTTCGCTGCAGGGGAATTTGATATGCGGCATTCTCTGTGGTTTAGGCTTCGGTTATTGGGCCTGGTATGATAGGAGGAAGGTGCAATTAGCGCAGCCTGTTATCGTTGAAAAAACAGTTCATCCTTACCAGTTGGCATTGCAAATCGTTTTCACGGTGGCATTTTGGGGGTTTATCGGCGCCAAATTGTTCGATACAGCCGAACACTTTGACCGTTTAAAGTATGATCCAATCGGAACACTGTTTTCGGTAAACGGTTTTACTTACTACGGCGGCTTAATTTTTGGCGCGCTCGCTTACCTTTATTTTTGCCATAAACGCGGAATGCGGTTGGATCATCTGGCCGATATCGGTTCGCCGGGTATGATGTTGGCTTATGCGGTCGGCAGGGTAGGTTGTGCACTTTCGGGAGATGGCGATTGGGGGATAGCGAATATGCATCCCAAGCCTACCTGGCTAAATTGGATGCCCGATTGGGCCTGGTCGTACAGATTTCCGCATAATGAGATTAATGCAGGAGCGCCTATGGATAATTGTTCGGGTAATTTCTGTTATGAGCTGGTTCGGGGTGTTTACCCAACTTCTTTTTATGAGGCTGTTTTATGCCTTTTACTATTTATTTTGATGTGGGCCATCAGAAAACATCTGGGCCCGGCTGGATTAATGTTTTACATTTATTTAATTTTGAATGGTACCGAAAGGATATTGATTGAAACTATCAGGATAAATATACGCTACCGTTTTTTAGGATTGAATTTAACACAGGCAGAATGGATATCTGCAGCTATGATAACCTGCGGGTTAATTGGTATCTTGTCAATAATTTATAAATGTTTGAAGAAACAAGGCAAGCTGTCGTATTGAAAATAATTAAATTTGAATCAGCTTTATTGCTGTAAGCCACTTATAGATGAAAACATATCTTCTCTTAATTTTTTCCATAGTATTTTCTTTCTCTTCTGTTGTTTTATATGGGCAGAGTACAAGTGAGCCAGTGGATGTTACACATATTAAATTTACCGTAGCCGAAGCCCCCGAATGGTCGGCGTTATTAAAACGCGATTCAGGTTGGTTTGGCGGCGATGGTATTTATACCATACCGTTGAACGGACAAGAAGGCAAACAAGTTAAAGGTACCGATAAAGTGCTTTTTATTTTCAGCGACAGCATGATAGGGAAGATCCATGACAATACAATGGCACCGGGATACAAAATGATCCATAATGCGGTTGCGGTTTTAACGGGAAATAAACCTGAACCGGATGCGATTCGTTTTCACTGGGATAAAGACAGTAAAGGGGCGCCCGAATCGATATTTATGCCTAAAACACCGCAAACAAAAAACGGTGATTATTATTGGTTGGGTGATGGCTTTGTAAACCAGGCGCTTGGCAATAATATCTATATTTTTGGTTACCGGGTTCACAATGTAAGTACCGGGGCATTTGGATTTAAAGAAGTTGGTAATACGCTAATAAAGATCAAGTCCGGCAGCCAACCTCCATTTACCGATCAAAAGCAAATGGATACTCCTTTTTATTTAACGGATCAAGCAGGTGAAAGCGGCTCTTTTGGCGCCGGTATTTATGTGAACACCAGCGCGGCCGGCGTGCCAAACCCCGACGGTTACATTTATATTTACGGGGTACGCGGAATGGCGAAGAAACTAATGGTTGCCCGGGTAAAGCCCGTTGATTTTGAGAATTTTGACAGGTGGGTTTATTGGGATGGAAAAAGCTGGTTGAATGATATCAATAAAGTTGCCGACGTAACCAAAGACGTATCGAATGAATTGAGCTTAACAGTGCTCCCTGATGGGCGATATGCACTTGTTTTCCAGGTTGATGGCATGTCAACCACTGTCGGGATGCGTATAGGTGCAACACCTTATGGGCCATTTGGGCCAATTATTAAGCTTTGGGACTGTAAACCCGACCTTATAAAAAACACCTTTGTGGTTTATAATGCCAAGGCGCACCCCTCGCTTTCCGATCAGGGAGAATTATTGATTAGCTATAATATCAATTCTACCGATTTTATTAACGACCTGAAGGTTTATCCTAATTTGTATCGCCCAAGATTTATCCGGGTAAAATTTCAATAATTTGCAATTAATTTGCGAGAAAATAAATAATATTATACTTTAGCTAAATCAATTTAGCAATTACACCTAAATATACATTGTGAAAAAGATCATCCTATTGACAACTATAGTTGCCTTATTGTCATTTACACCGAAAAAGCCTGTTAACGTGGTTTTCTTTGGTGATTCAATTACCGAATATGCGGTGCAGCCTCAGGGCTTTATTACCCTCATACAGCAAAGGTTAAAAGATGAACATAAAGACGCCGATTATACAGTTAGCGGTGCGGGCATTGGAGGTAACAAAATTTATGACCTGTACCTGCGGTATGAAGATGATGTGCTGGCTAAAAACCCTGATGTGGTTGTAATATGGGTAGGCGTAAATGATGTATGGCATAAACGGCTTGCCGGAACCGGTACAGATTATGATAAGTTTGGTCGTTTTTATACAGCCTTGATAAAAAAATTCCAGGCTAAGAACATTAAACTGGTATTGTGTACACCGGCATCTGTTGGCGAAAAAACAGATTACACCAATGAGCTCGATGGCGATTTAAATAAATATTCGCAAAGTATCCGTGATCTGGCTAAGCAGTACAATTGCGGCCTGGTTGATTTTCGCAGCTTATTTCATCAATATGGGCTTAAAAATAACCCGCAAAATAAAGACAACGGCATTTTAACAAAGGATGGTGTGCACCTTAACGATGAGGGCAACAAATACGCAGCTGAACTATTGTATAAGGCTGCAATTAATTAGGAGAATTTAGATTGATTTATATTGGTTAGAGGAGGTGGCAACGCCTCCTTTTTTGTAATTGATTTTAATAAAATACAAATGAATAAATGCATACTTACCTGCACTGCACTGTTATTGAGCACTGCCATGTTTGCCCAGCAAACAAACCTGGTTAAATATGTTAATACCCGGCAGGGCACTAACACAAAGTACGAATTCTCTTATGGTAACACTTACCCGGCTACGTCGCTGCCTTTTGGTATGAACACCTGGACACCCCAAACCGGAAAGAACGGTGATGGTTGGAAGTATCAGTATTTCGAAAAAACCATTCGTGGCTTTCAGCAATCGCACCAATGCAGTTCATGGGTGAATGATTATGCTGTATTTAGCCTGATGCCTGTTACCGGCAAATTGGTCGTTAACGAAGATGAAAGGGCCACATCATTTAGCCATAATAATGAAATTGCTCAGCCGGGTTATTATAAGGTGAAGTTGAGTAACAACATCACTACCGAAATTAGCCCTACAGAACGTGGTGCCCATCTTCGGTTCACATTTCCTAAAAGCAAGGGCGCGTACCTGGTGCTGGATGGCTACACCAAAATGAGTATGGTGAAAATTGATGCTGCTAACAGGACAATTACCGGCTGGGTAAATAACTGCCGATGGGCACCAAAAAGCTTCAGAAATTATTTTGTAATTGTATTTGATAAACCATTTACAGCTTACGGAACCTGGGAAAATAAAAAAAATACCCTAAGCGCTCAGCAAATAGAGGCCGAAGGTGACGGCGTCGGCGCATACATCAAATTTAAAGATGGCGAAACGGTACAGGCAAAAGTAGCCTCATCTTATATAAGTTCAGAACAGGCTGAACTGACTTTACAAAAAGAATTAGGCCAATACAAATCATTTGATGAAACCCATAAAGCAGCTGATAAAGTGTGGAATACTTTGTTGGGCAGAATGTTGGTTGAAGGTGGAACGGAAGAACAAAAAGCGACATTTTACTCCTGCCTGTACCACGCAAATTTGTTTTCGCATCAATTTTTTGAATATGGCAAGGATGGTAAGCCATATTATTATAGCCCTTACGATGGTGCAATTCACGACGGTTATATGTATACAGATAATGGCTTTTGGGATACTTTCCGAGCGCAATTCCCCTTAAATACCATTATGCACCCCAAAATGGAAGGTCAATATGTAAATGCTTTACTGGATGCGCAGCAACAATGCAGCTGGCTTCCTGCATGGTCTTTCCCCGCGGAAACAGGTGGCATGTTAGGTAATCACGCCATATCATTGTTAACCGATGCCTGGGTAAAAGGTATCCGAACATTTGACCCCAAACGGGCCCTGGACGCTTATTACCACGAAGCAACTAATAAAGGGCCATGGGGAAGTGCCAATGGCAGGCCTGGCTGGAAAGAATATTTTGCAGATGGTTACGTACCCTTCACCCCACAAACCCAAGGATCCACCGCATGGACGCTTGAATTTGCGTACGATGATTTTTGCGGGTACCAGTTGGCTAAACAAACCGGGGATTCCCATTATGAAAACGTGTTTGGCCGGCAAATGTATAACTATAAAAACCTGTATGACACCAAATCAGGCTTTATGCGTGCTAAAGATGCCCACGGCAATTGGATAGAACCTTTTGATCCACTTGACTGGGGCGGCCCCTATACCGAAGTGAAAGCATGGCACTGGACTAGGTCGGTTTTTCAGGATGTGCAGGGCTTAATTAATTTAATGGGTGGTGACAAAAATTTTACCGATAAAATGGACGCCGTATTTACCCAACCCGGAACTATTAAAGTAGGTGGATATGGGCAGGTAATTCATGAAATGACAGAAATGGCAGCTTTTAAAATGGGCCAGTATGTGCAGGGTAATGAACCGATACAGCACATGATATACCTTTACAATTATGCGGGCCAGCCCTGGAAAGCGCAGCAGCATCTGCGCGAGGTAATGGATAAAATGTATAATGCTACCGAAAATGGTTATCCGGGTGACGAAGACGAGGGGCAAATGTCATCATGGTACGTGCTGAGTGCCGCAGGTTTTTACAGCGTTTGCCCCGGTACAGACCAATATGTGATAGGTAGCCCTGCCTTTAAAAAGATGACTATTACGCTGGAAAATGGCAACAAATTCACCATTGAAGCCAATAATAATAGCAGCCAGAATGTGTATATCCAGTCGGCAACATTGAACGGGAAGCCATATACGCATAACTGGATAAGCCATGCCGAGATCATGAATGGCGGCACCCTGCATTTTGAAATGGGCGACAAACCCAACACAAGCCGGGGGTTGGCTACAGAGGATAAACCATTCTCACTGTCAAAAAGTGAACAGCAATGATCTGTATTTATAAGCGCAAACTGATTATCGATAGGAAAATCGTTGCCAATTCCTGGATGAAAAATAGATTGTTAGTTTGATACCTGTAAAGTTTTAACTTACTTTAGGGCGCCACTTAATTAGCCAAATTATCAAGCTTTCATCAATGGACGCTAAACCCAATTTTACCGAACGCAAATACGTGGTGATCCTGCTATTTATCACATCGCTATTTATGCTCTGGGGTATTGCTTTAACACTTGGTGATGTGCTGAACAGGCATTTTCAAAACGTGCTGCATGTATCAAAATCCCGCTCTGCGCTGGTACAGTTATCCATGTTTGGGGCATACGCTGTAATGGGTATCCCAGCTGGCATTTTTATGAAAAAATTTGGTTACAAAAGGGGTGTGCTTCTGGGTTTATTCCTGTATGCTACCGGGGCATTCCTGTTTGTTCCTGCTGCCAATGCCGATTCTTTCAATTTTTTCAGGATAGCTCTTTTTGTTTTAGCCTGTGGCCTGGCTACATTGGAAACCGTTGCACACCCGTTTGTAGCATCTCTTGGCGACCAGCGCACCAGCGATCAACGTATTAATTTCTCCCAGGCATTTAATGGTTTGGGCGGTGTTATTGGCCCACTTATCGGCAGCTATTTTATTTTAAAAGCAGGGCAGGAGCACTCTAACGATTTGGTATCTGTAAAGCATTTATATATTGTAATAGGTACCGTGATTGTACTGATTGGTGTAGCCTTTGCCTTTGTAAAAGTACCCCAACTTGGCGATTATCATAACGCAACAACAGATGCATATGCAGTTGTCCCGGTAGAACATGTAGATAAAACGCTATTTCAGCATAAACATTTTGTGTTTGCGGCCATAGCGCAATTGTTTAATGTTGCAGCGCAAGGTGGTACCTGGGCCTATTTTATCAATTATGGACACGATGTAATGCATTTCACCGATGAAAAAGCGGGCTATTTTTTTTCTTTAAGTATGATTATGATGGTTGTTGGGCGCTCCGCCGGTACGGTGTTAATGCGCTATATAGCTCCTAATAAACTACTTGCCACGTTCGCCCTGAGCAATATTGTAATGTGTATCATAGTGGCTCAAAGTTTTGGTTGGGTTTCTTTTATTGCATTGCTGTTTATCAACTTCTTTTTCAGTATTATGTTCCCAACCATATTTAGCCTGGGCTTAAAAGATCTGGGCAAGCAAACCCAGCAGGCTTCTTCTTTTATTGTTATGGGCGTTGTTGGCGGCGGTATTTTCCCGCCATTGATGGGTCTTATAGCTAATCATAGTGTAGCTAATGCTTATTATTTGCCAATTATTTGTTACACGGTAATATTTGTATTTGGTTACAGCTATAATAAGGTGAATAAATTGGGGATAAATAATAAATAACCTATTGTGCGTTGCACGGGCTGATAAATCGATTTAACTGCATTTATCTTAAGATATCATTATATTTGATTTTATAAATATAACAAGTGAAAAAACTTTCAATAGTAGATATAGCCAACCACCTTAATGTTTCAAAAACAACCATTTCATTTATTCTGAACGGGCGTGCAGAAGAAAAAAGAATAGGTAAGGAATTGGTAGAGCGTGTTCAGAAATTTGTGGAAGAGGTGGGATACAAACCTAATTCGTTGGCGAAAAGCTTACGTACAGGTAAGTCTAACATCATTGGGCTGATGGTTGAGGATATTTCTAACCCATTTTTTTCGGCTATTGCCAGGCTTATTGAGGACAGGGCTTATAAAAATGGGTATAAAATAATCTACTGCAGTACCGATAACGACACCCTTAAAACCCGGGAACTGATCAACATGTTTCGCGACAGGCATGTAGATGGCTATATCATTGCCCCACCAAAAGGTATTGAAGACGATATCAGGTCATTGTTAAAAGATGGGATGCCTGTAGTTCTTTTTGACAGGCATTTACCTAATGTAAGCACCGATTTTGTAGAAATAGATAACTTGTTCAGCAGTTACAACGCAACAAAGCACCTTATTCAACAAGGGTATAAGGATATCGCTTTTATCACGTTTGCTTCGGGGCAAACGCAAATGCAGGCTCGCTTACAAGGCTATCATAATGCCTTGAACGAAAGTGGCTATAAGCCCGTTGTTGAGGAGATTGTCTTTAACCAAAACGAAGATCTGATCATAGCTCCGATTACTAATTTCCTTAAAAAGAATAAAAAACTGGACGCTGTTTTTTTTGGCACTAACCATGTGGGTACATGTGGATTAAAAGTAATCAATAGTCTTGGCATAAAAGTCCCATCAGACCTGGCCGTGGTTTCATTCGATGATTATGATGTATTTAAGCTTTTTTCGCCCCCCGTTACGGCCATAGCACAGCCAATTGAGGCCATTGCAGATAGTGTTATTACCGTTTTGTTAAATAAATTAAATACGTCATCTCAGCACATCAGCTCACAATCTATTATACTAAAAACCGACTTTAATATAAGAGGATCTTCAAAAACCACAACACGATAATCTACAGCGAATAGCTTGCTATATTAATTATTGTACGCTTTAACCTGTAATTTATAGCCGTGCTTAAGCAGATTAGGATCAATTTCTACTTCAAGAGTTTCAGCTTCACCCTGCATTAAAGAAAAATAGTTATTGTTGTATAAAGCGGGCAGCAACTGCTCCCCTGCATTATTTAATAACTGCACCCGGATACCAAAAGCAGCTGTGGTTTTTGAGCTATTTAAAATGACATATTTAAGCAATTTGTTAATTTTGTTTTTTGCTGTAGATACTATTGGTTGGCTCACAGTCAAACTTGAACTCACAGAAGGCATTTTATTTAGGGCTGTATAATCTAAATAAGTATTTCCGATCCAGTAAAAGTTCTCAGATAACAATTTATGCTGCGAATTAAATAGCTTTAGTTTTAAGAAATGGACAGAAGATAGTTTTGGCAGGCCAACGCTATTTTCAAAGACTTTGAACGCCTCCGTTGCCGAGGTGGCATTCACATTCATTTGTTTTTTGAATGAATATTCCGGCACTATTTGGCCATCTATATTGTAAACAGATGCATCAGCAGTTAACGCCATTAGATTGTAAGGCTTATTATTAATTATTTTAATAGCATTTGTAGCCGGGTTCCATTGTATATGAACAGGTTCACAAGCTGTTTTAGCACCAAAGTATGCACCTGTCAAGTCATAATAATAATCGTACGTTTGCCATATCATGGATGGATAGGCCGATTGGCTCATCCATATCAGCATACCCGAAGCGTCGTTCCACATATGGTCATTCCATGATTCGAACATGGCTTTCATAGTTTCCACATTTAGCATCTGGGCTTTTTTGCAAAAGTCTGCTAACGAGGTAGCTTTACCGTAGCTGTTATTGATTGTATTGATATATTTAACCGGGTCAGAACCCCCGCCCAGGGCTCCGTCTGTGCTAAAATAATGCCGGGCCCACATATTAGTTTTACTGTTAACGGCCTCTGTTGTTGGAGCCACCCAGTAGTCGGCAGGCATGAATTTTTTAAAGCTTTCTTCGTTTACAAAGGTAGCCGTCCCCAACTCGCTACGCAATCCATAAGAATCCTTAGAGAACAAATAGCCATTATGCGGATCAGTAAAATAGGTTTTAGGGTCGGCATTACTCCAAAGCCCGCTGCCCGATAAAACCCGACTGCCGCCATGAATAGAAAAGTTTGGATTAGTTTCCCCCGCATTTGATCGAGCAAGATACAACCTGTCCTCGCCGTCATTATCTTTAATGGCATTTTTGATCACTTCGTTTAGTGGCCCTTTGGGGTTGCCACCTGGTACGCCCTCATTAGCACCGCACCATATAACTATAGAAGGATGATCCCTTAGTTTTTTAACTTTTTCTATGGCATTGCGCTTAAATATTTCCAGGCTGTCAATTTGCCCGAAATTATTCAGCCAGAAATCGTCCCAAACCATAATGCCATATTTATCACAATAGTTATAAAAGGCCTCGTCGGTAACTTCACCGGTCCAATTCCTGATGATATTAAAATTCATTTCCTTATGAAACCTGATGCGGGTATCATAATCTTTACCGCGCGCCTTCAGCATATAATCGCTCATACCCCAGTTACCGCCCTTTAACAATATAGGCACATCATTAACATAAACACGCAATGGCCCGTTAAGCGAGGTCGTGTCGGCAGTGATCTTTCTTATTCCAAAGGCTTTTGTAACCACGTCAGACGGTGTTACTCCACCAACATTAAAAGTAACCCTACAGGTATATAAATTTTGAGTCCCGTCTGCTTTGCCGCCATAACCGTTTGGCCACCATAGTTTAGGATTTTTAATTTTTAATTGCGAAAACTGTGTCCAATCGTAATTTGCGGTTTGGCTGCTATTGGCATTTAATGTAAGTATAGGGCCGTTAACGGTGATATTACCCGGGTTAATGTTGAATTTAACCTGGCCACTTACTGTTGAAGATGATGTGTTATTGAGGTGAACATTAACTGTTAAATTTGCCGTGTTTTTGTCGGGCATGCTGGTATGTATCCAGGGATCTGAAACAGCTATAGGGCCTTTTGCAGTTATGCTAACCGTATCGGTAATGCCGCTGTTTAATCCCGGCACTGCGGGCATCCAGTCCCAACTTCCGCTGCTAATGTAAGTAGGACTTTCCCAATTGGCCATGGGGTGATTATGTTCAGCATCATTACGGGGAGGTACAACCAATACTAAAATAACGTTCGCGCTTTTTTTATTCAGCAACGTGGTCACGTCATACAGTCCCCTCTCTACAATACCTTTAACTGTCCCAATGTGGCTTCCATTTAAATAAATTTCACCTCGTTTATGGATGCCATTAAAGTTGAGCCATATTCTTTTTCCTGGGGCAAAGCCTTTAGCAGAAAATTCTGTACGGTACCAAAACGGACGGTTGTATTTTGCTTTATTAACTTTATAAATATTATCTGCATAATCGGGGTTGCTCTCTTTGCCGGCCTTTACATAGGAATAAAATACGGTTCCGGGTACTATCGCATTAATCCAGCTCTTAGTATTAAAACCAGGCTTAGATAGTTGTTTTATGCTGTAGGTGTTTTCTTGCTGAGGGTGCAATTTCCAGTTCAATACTATCTTTTGTGCGTTCGATACGTTTTGAAGAAACAGTAGATTTATAATTATCAGGCCGAAGATTGGTTTCATAATGACGGTATATTTTCGAATGCAATTTAAAGAAAATATTAGCTAAAACGATTTACTGATTGTTATTTCTCTACAAATGGTCATCTAATACAAAAATTATTAAAGCGGAGTAATTTTCTGTCCCGTGATAAAGGACTTGATTGTGGCTATAAGCTGTAACAAAGAAAATTGACACGAGCCCCCGGAAAATCAGAGGATATCAGAGTGGAGCAAAGCCACAGAATCTATCATTGTGGGTTTTTGTTCTCTAAATTCATCAGTAACTACTGCCTTTCTTTATCGAATCAAACTCTTTCATTCGCATGTGGAGGTTTACAATTCGCTTAAAATCAGTATAGAACGATTCGTGATTTGTATACCCTCATTTACCTAAACGCCCTTGCAGTAATGCAAGAGCGTTTAGGGTTTAA
>JAQBOK010000093.1 GCA_028288085.1 Mucilaginibacter sp. | reverse complement strand
TTTGATAAATTGTTTGAACCATCAGGTATAAAATAACAAGTGTAGTGACTGATAATAAAACGGCCGCCAGCATCCGGTGCAGGATATCGGGCTGCCTCTGGGCATAACGCAAACATGCTCCTGAAATTGTAGAAAGCGGAAAACTGACCGACCACCAGGAAACCCGGAAAGGGCAGCTTTTTGGTAATAACGCTATTTTGCTGCCGAATAACAGTAACAAAAAGAGGGAAAAATAAAAAAAAGCGCTTGCTGCAATATCCTGAACGCCGCTCAGGCCCCCATAGCCCTGGAAGGCCAGGGCAAAGGGCGCCACCAGGATCAACAGGGATGGCTGCACCTGAACGGGCAACGGGGCCTGAAAAAACAGCCTTGAAATAATGATCGTCATCATGATCGATACAAAAATGATACCGATCCCGAAAAACATCAGGCAGATTTCATGAGCACCGGCAAATTTCATTAGATTGCCGGCAATTGGTACATTTAAGGTTCCTGTTACCGGCAGAACCCATACCGGCAATGCGTTTTCGGGAGGTTGCTGGTTGTCCATCCACTTACGTAGTACAAACCACGCATATAAAAGGGTCACGGTTATTCCGACTAGCCATATGGCTCCGGCGATCAAGGGGGTATAGGGTAATAAAATTCCTGGTATAAGCAGCAGGGAGATGGTCACGGTTGAAAAAAACCCGACAGAAACGTGATCTGTGAATTCACCTTTTACTGAGGCCGGGTAACGGATCCACTTGAAAGTATAGGTCAACAGGAGCAGAACAAAAGCCAGAATTGCCGTCCATCCGATAATTTCTGCAATTAATTTATTGGCATGCAATTCCGGACATGCCAGGCGCCAGGCAAAACACAGACCGGAAAGACCCATCACCGCACCGAAAAGACTAACGGGCATAAATTCTAAAAAAACGGGTTTACCAATACCCTTATTATCAAATTCCATGAATTGTTCGTTTTCAAATCAGATGCCATAATTATATATAATTGAAGATCAGTCCTTATGTACAATATTCCCGTTCTTTTAAATCACGAAATTTCACAAAAACGGGAAAACCCGGCGCCAGAAATCAAGGAAATAAGATCCCAAAAATTGTTACACAAAAGGGAATCTTTCCAGGTTGCTTTAATCAATCTTTATTTTATCTTTATAAAGCAATAAATCAATCGGGTACAGCGATTTATTAAAGCAAGTTCTATCACATATTAATATTCTATGCTTACCTAATAACAGGATGCAATGGACGTCAGACAACAAACCGCGAGGTGGTTCTACCAATCGATCAGGGTTTTTACAATAGGCGTCGTATTGATCTCTTTCCAATTCTGCGTTTTTGCTCAAAATTATTCAACAAATAACTTCAAACTCACCGGCATCATAAAGGACGAAAATGGCAGCCCTTTGCGGGGCGTAACTGTTTTTGATCCCAAAAATAAAAGAAGTACAGTATCGGATGAAAACGGTTACTATTCCATCATGACGGAACCGGGAAATTTGATTATGTTCAGATTTATCGGCTATAGGACAAAGGATGTTACTCTAAACAGTACGGTTGTTAATATAACTATGGAAGCCGATATATCTAATCTCAACCAGGTGGTCATAGTAGGTTACGGCAGTATCAAAAAGAAAGACCTGACAGGCGCGGTGTCCGTTATCGACGCGAAAACGATTGAGGATATTCCATTTACCACCATTGATAATGCCCTTGCCGGTAAAGCGGCGGGCCTGCAGATCACCAAATCAGATGGTTCTCCGGGGGGCGCAGTCAGGGTCCGGGTGCGGGGTTCAAGTTCTGTATTAGGTGGCAACGATCCCTTGTACGTGATCGATGGCGTGCCTGTACAGGTACAGAATAATTTCGTAGCTCCGGGTTATGATATAAGCAGTCCAATAGGGAATGATGTCGTCAGTGCCGGCGGAATTAGCACCGCGTTGTCGACGGCCTTCGTAAACGGTTTAAATAGCCTGGGCGGTTTAAATCCAGATGATATTGAGTCGATAACGGTATTGAAGGATGCCTCGTCAACAGCTATTTATGGGTCAAAAGGTGCCGGTGGCGTAGTCATTATCACCACTAAAAAGGGCAAAAAAGAAATGAAGCCCGTCATTAGCGCAACCTATTACAGCACCGTTTCAACTCCGGTTACGCCAACGGTTTTAA
Source organism: Mucilaginibacter sp. (assembly GCA_028288085.1). GTDB lineage: Bacteria > Bacteroidota > Bacteroidia > Sphingobacteriales > Sphingobacteriaceae > Mucilaginibacter. Next base: position 5,438 of record JAQBOK010000093.1, on the reverse strand, counting down.
ATGCAGCCCAGTACCGGATGCTCTTAACCGAAGCCGCACAAAATGATGCCGGTGCGCGCAAGGCGGCAGGAGAAACAACTTATCCGGAAAACACAACCGCCATTTTAAACGACCCTGCTTTTTTTGGACCGGCAAATACCGACTGGATAAAAAAGGTTACCCGCATAACCATTTCGCATAACGCCGAAGTTTCTGTTCAGGGCGGTGGTAACTCATCAAAATATTTTAGTTCCATCTCTTACAATGCCACCCCGGGTGTAGTCGATAATACGGACTATCACCGGGTGTCCGGAAAAATAAATCTCGAAAACGACTTTGGCCCTAATTTTAGATTCACAACTAACATCATTATGGGTTATGTCAACCAAAATATTGGTGACGGAGCGTTTGACCAGGCGCTCAAAGCCAGGCCTGATTATTCCCCTTATGACGCGGATGGCAACCTTACTAATTTTTCCAATGTTGGAGACTCCTATCTCGGCTTTCAAAATCCGGTTGCCTTGCTTAAGGCGACCAATAACTCAAAAACTTTTAGCTTGCTGGGTTCTGTTGACGGTATTTATGATATTACAAAGGCGCTGCAATTTAAAACTATGGTATCGCTTAATTCTCAAACTTATAATCAGCGCAATTTTACCCCGAGCTTCCTTGAAATAGGAAGCTCCTATGGAGATGCCGCTGCCGGCGGTATCGGCAGCAACGCCAACAGCCGCTTAACCAACTGGTTTTTTGAAAACACGCTTACGTTTACCAGGCAGCTTGGGGATAATAACAACCTCACGGTATTAGCCGGCGAGTCCTACGAAACCCGTAAAACCAGTTTCTTCAGCGCTACTGCCGCTGGCTACCCTAATGACAATGTGCTAACCGGTCTTTCATCGGCAGTGACTCCGTTGATCGTGCGGGGGGATGATCCTGGAGGGCCTCAAAGCTACCTGTTGTCGTTTTATTTGAGGGCCAACTACAGCTTCAGTGACAAATACCTGCTTACGTTTACCGGCCGTACGGATGGCTCATCCAAGTTGGGGCCCGGTAACAAATTCAGCTATTTTCCTTCAGGGGCTTTAGCCTGGCGTATTTCTCAGGAGAAATTTCTTAAAAAGGTAAAATGGATCGACGATATCAAAATCAGGGGAAGCTATGGCTTGACAGGCACGCAGAATATCGGCGATCAAATGTACCGCACCTTGTATAGTCCGTTATCCTACGGTGGTGCCAGCGCGCTGATACCCACGCAGCTCGGCAATCAGGATATCAAATGGGAAGTTACGCGGGAAGCTGATGCGGGACTGGACGTATCACTGTTAAATGGCAGGTTAACGGCCACGTTTGATTACTACAATCGCCAAACGGGCGGCGACCTTTTGTCTCTGCCAATTGCTCCAAGCAGTTCCTATGCCTCATTGCTGAGGAATGCGGTAGGGCTTAAAAATACTGGAGTGGAGATATCTTTAGATGGCGATATTGTACGAAGCAATGATTTTAAATGGACGGCCGGCGTAAACTTAACCTGGAACAACTCCTTGGTCACCAAGCTAAATGCAACAGCAGACCTTACGCAAATTGGCAACTTAACCGGTATCGAGGATGGTAATACAACGCTGATTCAGGGGAAACCGTTGGGCCAAATAACGGGTCTTACGGTTACGGGAATTATAAAAAATCAGGCCCAGCTGGACGCCTATAAGCAACAATTAGGCTATAACGCAGGCTATTTTCCTTACCTGGCAATAGGGGATCCGATATATAAGTTAGATGGTACGGGCCCAACCAACAACTACCCCGATTTTAACACGATTATCGGCAGTGCTGTCCCTAAATACTACGGGGGAATTTCCCAGCGATTTACCTACAAAAATTTTGAGCTGCAGTTTTACTTTACCTTTTCCCAAGGGGGAAAGTTATTATGGGGCGACCACATTTCGAGTGTCGAATTTGTGGGTTCGTCTAATGCAAATATATCCATGCTTGACCGGTACACACCAACCAATACAAGTACCAATGAGCCGCGTTTAATATTGAACGATGGCTTTTATTACAAATCCCAGCTGGATCTTTTTAGCTCTTCCTATCTCAAATTGAGAACGGTGACCTTTAACTATCATTTTACCAAGGCTATCTGGATGGACAGGGCTGGCCTTAAAAACGTGGTGTTATTTGCCTCGGGTACCAACTTGTTTACCATTACCAAATATCCCGGCAACGACCCGGAAACATCAGACGATCCGTACAGTGTCCAGGGTGGCTATTTTGATATAAGCAATTACCCCACTATAAGGACATTTTCGGTGGGCATAAGAGCAGGCTTTTAACTTTAGTACGCAATAAAATGAAAAATAAAAAAATTATATATTTATCTGCTTTTTTTTTAGTGGTATTATTATGGTCGTGCAAAAAACAACTGAACGTCTTTCCTACCACTTCAGAGGTTGACGGGAACGTTATTACAGATACAAAAAGTGCGTCCACGGTTTTAAACGGCGTCTATTACCGCTTTGCCGCCGCTGGTACTGACTATAACTCGGTACCGTCAACGTTGTGGTACCGAATCAATGAGATCATGCCATCGGAATTGTGCGGCTCATTAATCAACTCAAGCGGCGACGATGGTTTTTATACACTTACTCTTAATTCGAAAACAGACGGCGAGGATGCGATCTGGAATTATGGCTACCAACTGGTAAATGCTGCAAATGGTTTTTTGAAAAATGTTACTCCGGTAACAACAATACCTGCTGCGATAAAAAAGCAAATGATAGCGGAAGCCAAATTTTTACGCGCCTTCGGCAACGCGGAATTGCTGCTGTATTATGGGCAGTACTATGACCCTGCCAGCAAATACGGCATTATTTTACGGGATGAATTTGTATCCGCGGGCGATATTAACCTGCCAAGGTCCACGGTAGCGCAAACCTATACCGCGATCTTAGCTGATTTGGAAGCAGCGATCCCCGGTTTGCCAAAAGCAAACACCACCGCTTATTATGCCAATGCACCGGCAGCTAAATTATTAGAAGCCCGTGTACTCATTAACAGGGGTGCGGCCGACGATTATGCAAAGGTGATTAGTTTAACAGCAGATGTGATCGCTAACGGTGGTTTTGCGCTGGAAACAGATGTTAAAGACCTCTTTCTTTCCAAAGGCTTTACAAGTACGGAAGTAATATTAGGCATCCAGCCTTTTACCAACCAAACCATTAAATTTCAAAACAATCAGTACTACGGACAGAACGCGGTGTCAGACGCATTTGTTGGTTTATTCAGCAATGATCCGCGTAATCAATGGCTTTATCGCCCGGATAATGGCGGCGCCGTGTACGGCCCGCTCAATGAAATAACCAAATACTACTCAGGCAATACCGACAAACCAGTTCAAACACCACTCTCTGAGTATTCCTATGCATTCAGGTTAACAGAAGCTTATTTACTGCAGGCCGAAGCGATCACATTGGCGGGCGGCGATCTGGCTACTGGGCGCAATTTGTTAAAAGAAGTTGAAGGACATGCCGGGGTTACCAATTTTTCGGACATCGACGCTGCAACTACAGCACCACAGTTGCAGTTATTAGTGGTAAAGGAAGAGATAAAAAGTTTTGTCGCTGAAGCCGGTCAGGATTGGTTTGCCTTGCGCCGGCTACCCTTGACAGCTGCTCAAACAATCCAGCCCGCACTTTTATCCCCGCGTCAATTACTATTACCGATACCCAACAGCGAGATCAATACCAACGGTAACATCATACAAAATCCATAGTTATATATCATGAGCCATGTTGCTGCTAACAAAAATACAGACAATTATATCTGTAAATTAATATTTATAGCCATTGCCCTGTTTTTTTTTACAGCGAGGCTTGCTGCACAAAATAAAGCGGCCGAAAGCGCTGAAGAAATACGTCTGGCCATCCGGGAAAGCAGTATGGATACTAACCGGATAAGCCTTCAGCTAAAGTTGGGGGACTACTATATGCGGCACCCCGGCGAGGTTAAAAATAACATGGACAGCGCCATCAATCTTTTTAACCAGGCAACCGTGTTAAGTATCAAGCTTCATGAATTAGATTGGCAATACAATGCCCTGGCAATGCTGGGAACTTATTATGCCTATAACGGTGAGACCGAACGCAGCAGAGCAATTTTCAGGCGCTTAATATCTTATTTCCACCAAAAAGTCAATATGCAAAAAGAAGCAGATGCCTGGAATTGGATGGGGGATCTGTATAACGGTAAAAAGGATAATCAGCAGGAAAGGCTGGGGTTTTACCAGCAAGCCCGATCATTGTACCTGCAAAGTCATCATCTATCACAAGCAGCTCAGACGTTAAGCGGGATTGCCAGTATACATATTGAGACAAAACAATATAAGCTGGCCGGAAATGAACTGCAAGAAGTTTTAGCCGAATACAAAGCCTCAGGAAATAAGGACTTGCAAGGTACTTATTTACAACTTTTCTCATTTGAATACGCCAGGGGTAATTATTACCGGGCTATGGCATATTGTTTAGAAGAGATAGAAAATGAGAAAGCCAGCCAAATTACGCCGGGTTCCGCCTATTTTTACGCTGGTGCGGCTATGTGCAATGATGCTGTAAAAAAACATGAAGAAGCCGTGAAGTGGAGCCGGAAAGCAATGACAATTGAAAGGCACCCGGTAATTTTCCTATATATTTCTAAATATATTTTAATCAAAAATCTAATAGACTTAAACAGAATAAAGGAGGCAAGGATTGCACTGAATGACTTTTCAAGCGGGAAACCTCTTCGTTTGCTGGATACTTTTTACCAGTATCGGATGACCGCGCTCTATCTGGATAAAATAAATAAGAGCGGGTTGGCAGTACGATGTTATGTTAAAATTTTGGAACTAGAATATAAACGGGATATTGAAAAGGAAGTGTATGAGTTCTGGTCTGTAATGTGTAATAATGAAACTGCCGGGATTTATCTGAAAACCAAGCTGGCACCAAAAGCTAAAAAATATATCGATAGCGCTGCCTTTACTTTTAAAAATGCCAAAACGGCTTTGGATCCCGAATTTTTGGTGGCTTTTTATGATAATTCCTATAAATATAATCTGGCCACCGGTAATTACCGGGCTGCAATAACAAATTTACAGCGCCGTGTTAAACTCCAGGACTCCCTTTTTACCGCCGATAAGGACAAGCAGTTAGCAGAACTAAATATCCAATATCAAACTGCCCAGCAAGAGCTATCTATAAAGGATCTGCATAGCCAGGGCACTGCACAGCAAGTGAGATTGGAAAAGGCCAACCTGCAAAGGAATATTACTATAGGCGGAATAGTGGTGATGATCCTTGTCAGTGCATTATTCTATCGAAACTACAAGCAAAAACGATCGGCCAATAAAATTATCACCCATAAAAACGAATTGCTGCAGCATTTACTAACCGAAAAGGAGTGGCTGCTGAAAGAAGTGCACC
>JAQBOK010000071.1 GCA_028288085.1 Mucilaginibacter sp. | reverse complement strand
GAAGCCTTTTGCTGACAGCGCTTTTGGTTACTTTTGTCGCACAAAAGTGACTAGGCCCTCCGCGGCCATGAGCGGAACAACATTCAATAAACCACAACCGAAGCCAACCCAACTGTCACAATGTCAAAGCATGCGAGCGGGCAGGCTTCGACAAGCTCCGGGTGACACCCGCTTTCTATATCATTTCCCATTCAGAACCCGCAGTATTTTATAACTCACAATGACCATTTTTTTTTGTTAATTTGTTATCATACCATTAAAAAGCAACCCTTATGGAAGATCAAGTATGCAAACACCTGCAAGCGGTGAAAAAACTAAAACACGCCAAAGAAAATGTATGCGAAGAATGTATAAAAACACACAGCAGATGGGTGCACCTGCGCACCTGCCAGGAGTGCGGCGTTACCCTGTGCTGTGATAGCTCGCCCAATCAGCACGCATCCAAACATGCCAATGCTGCAGGCCACCCGGTTGTAATCTCCTCCGAACCTGGCGAGCGCTGGTTATGGTGCTATGTGGATGAAGAAATGGCGGAGTATTGAAAGGAAACTGTGCGGTAATAATTGTAAGAATATTGCGCTATCCCGTTGCCTGTGTTTGTAGCAATACCAGCATGGGCACAACCCAACAAAATAGTTACTTATAAGTATTTTAATTTTGTTAAAGCGGCAAAGCATGGCCAAAGGGCGCTCAAATTATATAATCAGCAGTTTAAATGCCCGGAGGGTTTAGTTATAACGTCCTTTACGCTGCGGATCTTCAAAAAAATAAGTGAGATATACTTTCTGCTCTGTTCTTACCGAAAATATGGGTGAAAAGTTGTTTAAGTAACGGTCGTCATAATATTGAAAATGCTCAAATCCCAAACTTAAATTCTTGTATAACTGCACGTTGATGCGCGGCCGTAAAATACCGACGTAATTATTACCCGCAGGCCCAACAAAAGTATGCAGTATGTAATAATAGTAAGAAACGGATGCACTTATTAATTTCCCGAAATTAAGTGAGGTTTCAAATTTAGCTTCTACCCCGTCGTTGTAGGTATAATCCCTTACCTGCGATGTATCCGGGCCATACCTTGTACTGTTGCCCGCCAACGGTATGGCCGATAAATGGAAGTTGGTATAAAGGTTAATACTCTTACTAATTGGGTATTTAGTGATCAGGCCGCCCCCAAAACCAATAGCGCCTAACTCAAATGTTTTGTTATCCCAGTAGTCGTAATATTGAAATGCCCCGTATAATACGGCCAGTTTACCCCAGGTAGTGCTTCGGCCAAACAGGATACCGTACCCTATAACATTATCTACTATTTTTCTTCCCGACCCAAAACTAAATTCGGTACGAAACCTGAAAACGTCAAAAGGTTTGCGCCTGGTTATTTCAAACGGGTTGCCATAATCAAGCTGTATATTAAGCAGTGTATTGGTGGGGCCGCGGCCAAATACGGTTTTGTTATCCTCGTTTATTTTGTGCACACCTGCAGACAGTGTAATGTTTAATGGCTCTTTCTGGTAAACTTCTGTTGTGGTACGCCTAAAACTTTTACCCTGTAGCAACCGGTTAAGTCCGCGCACGGGGTCTATCAACCCGGCTGCTACCTCCCTAAAAACCCTGTTGCCCCCCGTAGTGCGGTCGTCTAAAATATTCGAGCTTAAACGATAAAATATTTCTCCAAGAAACGCGCCGTTAACCGGGGTATTGATAACATCGTTGTATGACGGACGGGTATTTTCGCCAAAGTACTCCCACATCAGGCTGCCACCCACAGCAAATGGAACAGATTGAAGATAGCTATATCCTTGTGACCGCGCGGCGTTAAAAGTCATTGAGCCGGTATACGGGTGACCGATAAAATTTATCCCGAACCTGTCGGCATCCCACTCCCACCCTTTTTGTATATTATATTTCCACGTGGAGGGGCCTATGTGCGAAAAATCATCTTTTAAAATAAACCTGTCTAATGACCACGTAAATACGTTGATGCCCACAACCTCCACAGCCGGTTTCCAAACAGGATATTTTTCATTAAATTTTTTATCATCATCAAACAGGTCGCCATATTTATTTTGAAGGGTGGTATCTATCAAGGCACTTTTTTTAGGCTGATTACCAGTTGAATCCGAAAGCATTTTCACTTTTGTTGCTTGTGATTGCTTGATCTGCTGTTTGGGTGTGCCATTGCCTGGTACTATAGTATCAAGCGGAACAACCTTTTGCGCAAATAGCCCGGTTGAAGAGCAAAGTATTAATATTAACAGGCAGGCAGGTTTTAGTTTATCGGCAGCATATACCAAAAGCAACAAAAGGGCTATGGCAAGCAGACCATAAAAGTATAAAAGGATCATCTAAGCGGATTTAACTGGTGTAGTAACAACTACTTAACCCCGCAAAGTGTTTTAATTGGGGATTTATAAATTGTTAATTAACTTACAAGCCTTTGTTGTAGTGTATTTATCAAAAACCCAATGCTTATAAAAAAAATCACTCTGTCACAGGTTTTTTCGGTGCTGCTGATCCTATTTGTAGCCGCATACCTGTACAGCGCCAGGGTAAAAAGCTGGATAATTATGGCATTTTTGATGGCCGGGTTTTTCAATCCCCCAATACCAAAAACACTGGGAGAAAAGCTTTACCAGGCCCCGCCATTTGAGGTGCAAAGCATCAATGGAAAAACAATTAATCTGCAGCAGCAAAAGGGCAAAGTGATTTTTCTGAACTTTTGGGCTGTATGGTGCCCGCCATGTTTGGCCGAATTGCCTTCTGTTAATGATCTTTATCTTAAAATAAAGGATAATCCCAATATTGTTTTTATATCGGTTGATGTGGATAATAAGCTCGACAGATCGGTGTTGATGGCCAAAAACAGGGGTTATAGTTTTCCGGTGTATGGCGGCAATACAGATGCCCTTCCGGCTCAGTTTTTTTCGGGCACTATACCCACCACCTTAGTGATAAATAAGCAGGGTTTTGTAGTTTTTGACCATATTAACAGGGCAAACTATAACGACGATAAATTTTTTAATTATATTACTGATCTGGCAAAGCAGTAAATGCCGGGCTGTTATTTCACAAACGACCCGCTACCCGTCCGGTAAGGCAATTCACCGGACGGACGGGTACCCCTCATGTTAACTAAAGTCTCTTTGATAGGCAGATCAATGACTTATGCTTGTTACAGGCTGTTCAGTTAATATATATTGCATCTGGATCGAACTCTCCAGATCATCAAAAGTGGCCGCTCCGGGATGCGTATGCAGATAGGTTTCGCCATCCGCTACATCATACTCCACTTTTGCGCCATAACGCCATTGTATCAGGTGATAGTTCCAGGTGATGGTGGTTATTTTGACCCCGTTTTTCAAAAGGCCTACCACCTCATCTTTACTTGTTTTCATCCCTTTACCAAATCCTCCCGCTGTTGAATGAAGAAATACATCAGTAATATATTCTCTGTCTCCATCCTTTTGTTTCCATATTCCGGAAATGTAATAATCCCAATTTTCCATAACCACACGATTAAAACTCTTGATTGGCTCCCTTACAAAAATATATACAAAAAAAACAGGAAACACCCCGTGTTTTAACGGTATTTTACATACGAAAATTGTGCGCCGGCAGGAACTAAACAAATCCTAAAGACCTGAAAATATGCACTTTGCTTATTTTTGGACAAATTAACCTGCCGGGCCAGCCAATTTTTATCAAATAATTTTCTGCCCGGCAGGTACTTATACCTAAAAGCCACCATCATCGGCGCTTGGCCCATAGCTTCCGGGGATAGGCACATCAAGCAGGCGCAAAAATACCCCCAGCTGAGCCCGGTGATGAACCGTCTGATTATAGGCCATACGCACTACTTCTCCCTTTGTATAAACGGCATATATCTGTTCGCCGTTGCGCATGGTCCATGGCAGGTCAAATAGTTCTTCTTTGGCATTGGCCAATGCGGCTTTCCCTTTGGCCTGGCTTTCTTCAAAAAAACTCAATAGCTCATCTGTTTTGTTTATCACAGGCTCTTTGTGCGTACTGGTGGCAAAATCAAGTTCATCATCGCATATCGCCATTTCAACCCACGATGGGATATCGGCAATATGTGTGGCCAAACGGCGTATCGTCATACTTTTTTCGTGCGGTTGCCAGTCGTACTTATCATTCGGTACACGCGATAGCATTTTGCGGGTAGTTTCCGCTTCCTGATCCATTTCTTTTAATAGCTTTTCAATAGTAGTCATCATGATTTCTTTTTTGGTTTATACCTCAAAGTAACCACACGCTTATGACAGCCCTATGTCAACAGTCTTTTTCTTAAAATTTAAATTTTTCAAAAGGTACTAAGGCAAACTCGAAAACATTACCGCCGGCAACCGGTTAAAGTAATTTTACGTATTATAATAAAGTATTTCAACTCATACCCCAACAAAAAAATGAATTTATATTTGGTTATAAATCACATTAATTTATTTGTTTAAACACGCATACTACATCAGTTTTAGTTTTACGCAACAAATATTGTATTTGAGATAATTAATAATAATATTGCAACTTTAAGTAGATTTATTACGTACTTAGGGCACCTTATTAACTCTTAAACCGGCTTTAACAATGAGTTTATCATCTCATAAATCAGTGCTTATCTTTTTCAGTGAGGGTATGCAGTTCTTACGCTCAAAATTGTTACAACAAACTTCTTATCCAACCGGTATTTTTGACCTTGAACCGACGGAGAGAAACTCTTTTTTTGATTAACTTACATAACCAATAAGGAAAAAAAGCCAGCAGCTGAACGTAAACTATATGGATAAAGAATTTTACCAGAGTATTTTAACCAAACAACAAATCACAGGTGCTGTTCCTTCAAATAAGGAGATAGCTAACTGGGCATTGGAGGTTATACGCTTGCTTTACCCCGAGCAATCTAACCGGCTATTTACCTATGTTCATCAGCTCGAAGCAGAATTTAAAAAACTCGAAAAGATGCTGTGTGAGATATTGGATGCCACGCGCGGGTCACATGAAGATAATGAAGAACTGTCACGGGTATTTTTTGAAGGCTTACCCGAGTTATACCAAATACTAAATACCGATATACAGGCCACATTTGATGGCGACCCTGCAGCCAAAAGCGAGTTTGAAGTGATCAGGGCTTATCCCGGCTTTTATGCCATATCATTTTATAGGCTGGCGCACGCTTTGCACAAGTTAGAGGTACCGCTGATACCGCGTATCCTTACCGAATATGCGCACTCAAAAACAGGTATTGATATACACCCTGCTGCTTCAATTGATGATCATTTTTTTATAGATCATGGTACAGGGGTAGTTATTGGTGAAACTTGTAAAATAGGCCGCCATGTAAAAATTTACCAGGGTGTTACATTGGGTGCTTTAAGCGTAAGCAAAGCACAATCACACCAAAAACGTCATCCTACCGTTGAAGATTATGCGGTAATTTATGCCGGTGCCACAATTTTGGGCGGGCGTACTATTATTGGGCATGGCAGTATTATAGGTGGTAACGTTTGGTTAACAAAATCTGTTCCCTCTTATTCAAAAGTGTACCATACCCACGAAGTAAGCTTATTAAAGGAAAAAATAAAAGATTAATAAACAATGGCCGGGATAATTGATCTGATTGGCAATACGCCAATGGTGGAAATAAAAAAGCTAAACCCCAACCCAAATGTTACCATTTATGCCAAACTGGAAGGCAACAACCCCGGTGGAAGCGTAAAGGACCGCGCATCGCTCAATATGATACGCAGCGCCCTTGACCGGGGCGATATTAAACCCGGCACCAAACTGATAGAAGCCACCAGCGGCAATACTGGTATTGCGCTGGCAATGATAGCCTGCCTGTTTGATCTGGAAATAGAACTGATAATGCCATCAAACTCCACCCGCGAACGCACCCTTACTATGGAAGCCTTTGGCGCCAAAGTAATATTGCTGGAGGGCATAGAGGCCTGCCGGGATTATGCCGAAGCCAAAGCGGCAACAGGCGAATATTTTTTGCTGAATCAATTTGCCAATCCGGATAATTACCTGGCGCATTATAAAAGCACAGGCCCGGAAATATGGCGCGATACCGATGCCAAAATAACTCATTTTGTAAGCGCAATGGGCACCACCGGCACCATAATGGGATGTTCGAGGTATTTTAAGGAAAAAAATGCAGATATACGGATAGTGGGCTGCCAGCCTACAGAAGGCTCTTCTATACCCGGTATAAGACGCTGGCCCGAAGCCTACCTGCCCAAAATATTTGACGCCTCTCGTGTAGATGAAGTTAGGGATATTACTGAGACCGAGGCTGTTGAAATGGCCCGCAAACTGGCAAAGGTTGAAGGCATATTTGCAGGCATGAGCAGCGGAGGCGCCGCGGCTGCCAGTATTAAACTGGCGCAAGAGCTAAAAGAAGGTGTGATTGTGTTTATTTGCTGCGACCGTGGCGACCGATATTTGAGCAGTAACTTGTTTGGTTAAGGAGTTATCAACATAAAAATACACACAATAGGTATATTTTATTATAGTGTTGAAAAAATACATACAAAATAATAAAAAAATATTAGTCTGCTAAGCCGATAGAGTATATATTTGTACGATTCATTAATTATCAATCTAAAACAAATACTTCGTTCTTTATGGTTTAATTATGAGTTCAGTTAATTATTGAGAAGAAAAGAGAAAGCCCCAAACTTTCTCTTTTTGTTTTAAACCTCCCCCGGCTTCATATATTATAATATAGATTAATGGCTATTTGTGCGCAGGCACATATTTACTTCCGCCAAAATCTCCAATTTTTATCCATAAATTTTACCGGATTCCTCCAGATTGATCTGCTATACTTGGGTTAACTCAATTATAAAAATCATGAAGAAGATCGTTTTATTATCATTAAGTATCGGTTTTGCAGGAAGCGTAATAGCCCAGGATCTAAAAACAAAGGACGTGCCCGCTGTAGTAAAAGAAGCACTTGCTAAAAAGTATCCCAATACAACCAAAGTAAGCTGGGAAAAGGAAAAAGGTAATTATGAGGCCAACTGGGGCGGCAGATCAGGTGAGGACACTTCGGTACAGTTTACTCCAGCAGGCGCATTTGTTGAAGAAGTGGATGCCATAGCAGTAAGCCAGCTCCCCCCATCAGTCGCAACTTATGTAAAGGCACATTATAATGGCGCTAAAATTAAGGAGGCTGGTAAGGTTACAGATGCTAAGGGGAATAAACTATTTGAAGCTGAGATAAAAGGCAAGGACCTGCTGTTTAGTCAAAGCGGTGAGTTTATTAAAGTTGATTGAGATAATACGATGTGAAGGAAATAAATTTTATTTCTTCAGCTGCAGCGCTATCAATTGCTCCAAATGGTCAAGACTTTGGGTTAAATAACTCAGATCGCCTGATATTTTTGATACCGTGATACCCCCCTCTATCATCGCGATCATTAGCGAGGCAAATGCAGCTACATTCACATCCTCTTTGATCTCGCCCGCCCTTATGCCCTGGTGTATAATAGCCGAAATGCTGCGGTGCCACTTTGCTACAGCATCATTCACCTTTTGTTTAAGCTGCGGATGGGTATCATCAGCCTCTACACCGGTATTGATGATGGGGCAACCGGTTGATAAAAAAGGTTTAAACAGCCCGCGGCGATAAACCGCAATATAGGCTTCCAATTTACCAATAGCTGTAGGATGAGAAGCCTGCAAAGTTCTTACCTGCTTTATCATCCGCTCCACATTATAGTCAAAAGCGGCCAGTGCCACTTCGTCTTTATTCTCAAAATTGCCGTATATGGCACCCTTGGTAAGCCCGGTAGTTTCAGTCAGATCAGACATTGATGTGCCCGCAAAACCTTTACGGTTAAATATTGGCGCCGTTTTCTCAACTATGTATTCCCGTGTACGTTCAGCTTTTCCCATATACAAATATACAATAAAATACCGATAGGTATATTGTTTAGCTTTAAGTAAGTGTATGATTTTAAGTTGACTAAGTTAAATTGAATTTAAAAACATATAAGCCACTCAATTAATCAACCAACTATTATTTCCCCGACTGTATTTTAGTCAATTTCTGCCTCGTATCCGGGTTTTCTTTCAGTTTAAGTGCTTTGGTGTAAAACTCAATGGTTTTGCCTTTGTCTTTTTTACTGTCGTAATAATCGCCCATGCTATCATATACATTAAAGCTATCAGGATAGTTCAGTATGTTTTGGTTAAACACAGCAAAGGCTTTGTCGGGCGCGTTGTTTTGCAAATAATAATAACCCAATTCATTTAACTGGCTTTCCGGAGGCAACACTTTATAACCCATGTGCTTTGATATATTGCTGTAATGCGCCATCAGTACCGCATTTACGTCCATTTTAGCCGATGCATCAAACAGCATAGCACTTTCGCTTTGCGGAAACCCATACCAGGAAAACAAAAAATGCAGGGCATCATATTCCGTTATCAACGGTACCGAGCCATGGTTGTCGCTATGGTAATATTTGTAAGTAAAATTTAACCCGTTGGCAGGACTGGTACCTCTTAATATATCTGCCAGTTCAAGTATAGACCGTATATGGGCTGTTTTGCCGGTAGTATCTTTACGTACCTGCAGGGTATCCATTCCGGCCGGCATGGTGTTGGCAATACCCAAAAACAATGATTTCCCTTCAAACTTCTTTTGCTGCAATACATCATGCGCCTGGATTAATAGTTTTTTACTATCCCACCACATGCTGGGGTCAATAGCCACATAAGCGTTAAACAGGTTAGTATGGTTAACAACTATGTTCATCACCGTTAATCCGCCAAAAGAGTGCCCTATCAATACTCTATAGGGTGCTGTTGAGTATAATGAATCAATATGTGGTATTAGTTCTTTTTCAATAAAAGCTGTAAATTTTTCGCCGCCCCCAGAGGTTTTAAAGTTATCCGTTTTTTTTCCGGTGGGATCATACATGGAATTTGTTGGGGTTAGGTCGCGGGTGCGGTCGGTATTGGGGATAGCTACCACTATCATATCCGGGCATATGGTATTACCGTTTACCTCGCTGAGCTGTTGTATCATACCGGTTACGGATGCAAAATGCCCGTCGCCATCCAATAAATAAACCACCGGGTACCGCTGTTTGCTAAAAGTGGCATCGTCATACCCGGCAGGCAGGTAAATCCATACTTTCCTTTTTTCATTTAGTATTTTAGAATTAACGCTATCCGTTTTACCTATAATAACCAGGTTGTTTTTTACCGTTTGGGCATTGGCCGCTGCCATTACAGCAATCAATAAAAAGGGAAGGAAAAATTTCATGATGTATTTGGTTTTAAGCTAAAGCTAAGCTATTGATTTTTAGCGGGTAATAAAACAATAGCAATCTTCATTTTCACAAAAAACCTTTTAATAAAAGCCAAATCATAACAAATACGGCAAATAGGTGTTTATTAAGAAAAGGATATTAAAGCTATGGATACATTAAATAAGATCAGATCGAATATCACATTTAATCTCGAAGAACTATCGCAGGGCGCTTTTAAAAGAATTTTTACCCATATTGATCAATTGGGTATAAAGCAAGGAGTTGATAAAATAGGCATCGACAGGTTTGTTGAGCAATGCGCCCGTTTAGCCGCCACAACCGGTGTAATATCAGGTGGCGGTGGCGCTCTCACAATGGCCATTGGCATCCCTTTTGACCTCTTAAACATGATCACCCAGCAATTCAGGGTCACACTTGGTATCATATATTACCACAGGGGTACTTACAATGTAAGTTTTGATGAGTTTGTATCGATACTGGCAGTAGTTTTCCAGGTAGAAGCCGGGGTGGCCATTACCAAAACTATTTTAGAAAGGGTAGCCGAAAAAATGATGATAAGGCTGGGCTCAAAAACAGCAGGCAGGTTAATACCCATAGTAGGCGCCGTCATCGGCGGATCAACTAATTATTTGTTTATCAAACGCGTGGCAGTATCAGTAAAAAGGCTTCAACCCCGGTTACATCCTTTAACCATACATGTAGAATAGTGCACTCTTTTATTAATTAATTTTCGAACAGTGAAAACATCAAAGTAAATACTCTTTTACCCTTATATTCTTTGATAAAGGCAGCTCTTACGCTGTCTTTTTTGTTTTATTTCAAATCTACTTTTTGATGCTTACTTTCTTAACCCGGTAACTTGAGTTAAGTACTTAATGCTGATAGGATATAAATATAAGATGTTCCATTATGCTTAAATATTATATTTAGTGTGCCTGTCAAACAAGAAAATATTTAGTTAATAAGCCACACTTTAATCCTTTAAACAGAGCATAAAAACGCAGGCAAACAGAAAGCGAAACGAAATAATATTTATTCGCAATTAAATTATTTTCAAGAAGTTGCTCCTTTAAATACGTATTGTATAAGCCCAAAAGCCCTTTATTCATAAAAGAGAAACAGAAAAAACCAAGTTACTATCATAAAAAATTACAAGTCACAGATAGGGGGCACTCCTTTTGCCTGATAGTACACATGTCTGAACTCTTTATAAAAAACATGATAAGTATCCCCTGTAAAATGATAGTGCGGTTGGAACTGGAAAAACTTGGGTTGTACTGTACAATAATAGAATTTGGAAGAGTTGAAACAATGGGAACTATTTCTGCTGAAAAAATCAGTGAAATAAAAATTGCATTACTCCGGTACGGTTTAGAAGTAATGGATGACAAAAAAAGCATCCTGGTAGAAAAAATAAAGAATTTGATCATCGAAATGGTTCATTATTCCGATGGCCCGTTGAAAATAAATTTTTCTAATTATCTCAGCTCAAAACTAAATTTAGACTATACCTATCTCTCCAATATATTTTCAGAAATACAGGGTACCACCATTGAACATTTCATTATAGGGCACAAAATAGGAAGGGTAAAAACACTAATGGCCTATAACGACCTTAACCTCACAGAAATCTCCTGGAAACTACACTACAGCAGTGTTGCGCATTTATCTGCTCAATTTAAAAAAGTTACCGGTTTAACACCTTCGCAATTTAAACAACTGAGCTGCCAGGACCGGCTTGAGTTGGAGGATGTGGGAATTATATAACTTATTTCTAAAGTTATATAACACCTGGCCACTCAGCATAGGATAGATTTGTCCGGCCTGAAATCTGATTCACAAAGACTTCTTTCACATAAATAATCACCCATTTAAAACAACTACATGACCCCAAATTTTACTAAGTCGAGCGGTAGCTATCTATCCCGCCAATGCCGAGGCTATTTCAAAAAATCCAATTCTATTTGGTCTCTCCTATTCCTTCTTTTGATCTTTGCTGCCGGATGTAAAAAGGATAATTTTAAAGCAGTGCAGGGTGTTTGCCCTGTAGTTACTACTGATCCTTTAGATAAAGCAGTGGATGTGGCCCTTGCCAAGGTTATTACAGTAACCTTTAATACCAGCATGGATGCTTCAACCATCAACAAAACAACATTTACCATTCAGCAGGGCGCAATCCCAATCACAGGTACTATTGCACCTACAGCTAACGCGGCGGTCTATACTTTTACACCCGATGCTCCATTGTCGCCATTTGTGCTTTACACAGGCACAATAACCACAGGCGCTTTAGACAAGTTTCATACCGCACTGGTTAGCAATTTTGTGTGGACTTTTACTACTATTCCGCAGGTAACAGTAACTGCTAATCCGGTTGCTGGCGGTGTAACCGCTGGAGGTGGAACATTTGCACAGGGCTCTGTAACTACAGTAACCGCCACGCCAAATACAGGTTATACATTTACTAACTGGACAGTTAACGGTGTGGTTGTTTCTACAAGTTCAAGTTACCAGGCTACCCTTGCCGGCAACGTGGCATTAGTTGCCAATTTTGCTGTAGTAACCCCGGGAAAATTCGCAGTGGTATTATCGTCAAACCCGGTTGCTGGTGGAAAAACAACAGGTTCGGGCGCTTATAACGCGGGATCTGACGTAACCGTAACAGCCACTCCTAATGCAGGCTATACCTTTGTTAACTGGACAGATGGAGGCGTTGCAGCTTCTGTTAGCCCGGCATACACTTTTCCATTAAATGCAAACAGAACCCTTGTGGCCAACTTTAAGGTCATAACCGGGTCGCAGCTGGCAGTGGTGCTATCATCCAATCCTATTGCAGGCGGCACAACAACGGGATCAGGCTCCTATGATGCCGGTACTTCTGTAACAGTGACAGCCAACCCAAGAGCCGGTTATACTTTTGTTAACTGGACAAATAATGGGGTTATTGCTTCCACCAGTCCGGCTTACACCTTCATTTTAAGTTCAAACACTACGCTGGTTGCCAACTTTACTAACGTTGCAATATTGGCGCCGCCGCTTTTCAAATCTATTTTCGGAGCTTTTGGCGGCAGTGCCGGAGTAACCAATCAGGGCATAAATACCGTAATTAACAACGGGGGCATCGGCACAACCGGTGTAGCTACGTTGATAACCGGATTTCATGATGGATTAACAGGAGATGTTTACACAGAAACGCCTCTTAATGTGGGGCTTGTATCTGGCGGAATTGATGCAGCTCCTCCCTTTCCCGGGACTGCTACCAAAGCTGCAA
>JAQBOK010000064.1 GCA_028288085.1 Mucilaginibacter sp. | reverse complement strand
GCCCAGGTGCTTCCATCTATATCCGCCTGGAAAGCGGCGGTTGTATAGGCAGTAGCGCTTACCGTATCCTTTTTACAGCTTTGAATTATAATGGCAGATAATAGAAGAAAAGTGAGTAGTTTAAGTTTATTCATATTTTTTTAATTTACGCTGATAACGGGTTTTCTGTTTATTAATTATGACGGTCACTATTATTTTACATATTTTAACGTTTGCCCTAAAAGCGGCTTACGCATTAATTTGGGCAAAATAACGAAATAATTATCGTATCTGTAAGCAATATTCAAACCCAACTATGGGCATTTTTTATAGGCTATTACCCCTGCCTGATCAATAATCACCACTATCTTGCTTTTCGCTAAATGACAGCGGTAAAATATCGTGGAAATTAAAAACCATTAAAGATTAAATCCATAACTATTGCACTAATAAATCACCTTTAATTAACCCTGTAATGTATTTAAGATTAATAAGTTAATGCTTATTTTTTCTTTTGTTGTTGTGATATTTATATAGGGAAACGCCTTTAAAAACAATACGCTTAAAAATCCAGCCTGAATAATGGTTATGAATGACGACATCTGCTCCCTTATCTACATATAGCCTAAGTAAACAATCAGTTTTTCAATATGAAAAAAATAATTTTACCCGCAGGTTTAGCTCTTTTGGGCTTCATCACATTAGGAGGTTATTTCTTCAACTTTGGGAAGGATAACCTAGTTGTTAAAATCACGAGTGCAAGCTATATGATGCCTTCTGTATAAGGTATATGCAAACCCGCAGGCCTTAAATGGGGAGTATTACTTTTTTAAGATGCTGTTAACAAATAATGGCAGCACTACCATGGATGTGAAGATATCATACCGGATACCCAATTTTATTGATTGGACAGATTTACAGGATGTGCCCTCCGTGTACCCCGGCCAGCATGTTGTGATCAGGTGCTATCCGCACTTTAAGGATGATATTGTAAATAGAATGACCCAATCGCAGGAAACCGTTGAAATTAAAATAGAATACAACGGCGGTAAAGTTAAAAACGAGAGTTTTGGCTTCAACATGATGGGCCGCAACCAGTTTGTATATACCGATATTCCGCCTGATGAGGTTACCAGTTATACGGATATGATGCACAACACACAATTGCTGCCTTGGCTGGTAACCCCCGAAGACCCTATTGTAAAATATTATACCTCGCAGGTGTAGGATAGATTAATGCAGGGCGAAGCGGCATCCGTATCAGGCAAACCCGAAGATGCCGTTAAGTTTTTGGCATTCTTTCTGTGTGCTTTTTATTGAATTTATTTACCGCCAATCATATCCTTAAACTCGGGTGTATTTCTTATGTTATCAAGGTCACTATCTGCAAGTGCATATTTTTTGGAGTATCCACCGTCCATACACTTTTTCAAATAACTGTTGGCTTCATCCGGCCTATTCATTAGTGAAAATAAACAGGCCAGGTTGTAGTAGTGAGTCATCAGTAGAGAACCATTTGTGGTTGTCAGCAAGCTGCTTTGCATCACAGCAATTGCTTTTTCTGCACTCCCTGTATAAAATAACGCGTAAGCGTATTCAAATGATTGTTTTGTAGTATCCAGGGTCAGTATTTTATTAAAATCGTTCAAAGCAAGCCCCTTATTGTTATTTTTTAAATAGGCCCTGCCCCTATTAAGATAAGGCGACCATGATTGATCATCTAATAAAATTGCAGACGTGCCGGCATCAATCACTTTTTGATATTCATTTAAAAAATATTCTTCACTTGCTATATCGTTATATAATTGGGCCAGTGCCCTGTTTTCTTTCTGATAAAAATTTATTGTTTTGGTATAACCATCAATACCAAGCTGATAATCTCCATTCTGAGCATGAGCATTTGCTTTGTTCCAATAGGCAGCTGCAAACTGGTTATCGAGCGAAATAGCAAGCGAATCATCTGCAATAGCTTTTTTATATTGCTGTAAGCCCATTTCCATTAGTGCCCTGTCATCATACAACCTTGATAAATTTTTGTTATCGCCCTTGTAAAATATAATTGCCTTACTATAATCATCATTTGCCAATTGATAATCTCCATTCTTGTTGTAAGCCGCCGCACGGTTCCAATAGGCTAATTTATTACCGGGGGCTAATTCAATAGCATAAGAATAATCGTTAATGGCATCTTTGTATTTTTTAAGCATCCTTTTTGCATCTGCACGATTAGAAAGTATCATGGAAAAAAACTGCTTAGTGTTTTTGCTATTCAGGGTAGTGGTAAGATCTTCTATAGCTAATTGATATTTACCTGTAACCATATATAATTCGGCCCTGTTAGTATACGCAGCCGTGTAACCTGGTTCAGCTGCAATAGCAATGGAATCTGATTTTATAGCTTGTTCAATGTGCTTAAGGTGCCTGTTTACAATGGCTATATTGGTGTTCAGTACAGCCACTTGCATCGGATTGTCTTTAACAAAAGATAGGGCCTTTTTATAATCGTTTAAAGCACATTGATAGTTTTTAGTTTTCTCATAGCATAATCCCCGCTCCCAGTATGCATCCAATAATTGGGGATTAGTTAGTATGGCCGAAGAAAGATCTTGTATAGCATCCTGATATTGCTTTAAATCGGCATGGGCTTTCCCCCGCAAAAAATACATTCCTGGCAACGCTTTAAGATTACTATGTATTTTGATCACCCGAGTGGTAAATTGAATAGTTTGCTTTGCCCAGGTAGCGGAGTCTATTGGCCTGTTTACAGTAGCAACGGCCTGGCCAAAAGCAGCATTAAAATAGCAGGCCGATATCAGCACGTATAAAACAGGGAATATTTTTTTCATATATGATGAAAGGTTAGGATTGCTTCTATCTTAATTACAATGTGAAGCGGCTTAAATCTATAAATATTATATTACGTTTAACGCTACCGGCTAAGTTTTATATAAAACGTGCTGTTTTAAAATATGTCCCTCTTCAATGGAAGGGTGATCAAATAAACCGACCCTGATCATCCCGATCTTTATCATCACTCCCTCCGAGCGCGCATTATGAATTGAGGTAAAAGAATAAATCTCCTTAATATCCAAATTATCATGCCCATAATCCAGGCAGGCTTTGGCCGCCTCCGTTGCAAAACCCTGGTTCCAGTTTGCTTTGCTTAAGCGCCAGCCAATTTCAACACAAGGAGTAAAATGACTTTCGAACCGGGGATGTGATAGTCCGGTAAAGCCAATAAACTGCTGGGTATCCTTTCTTTCCACTGCAAAAAAACCATATCCAAAAGTGTTAAAATGGGCCGTAAACCGTGCTATTTGTGCCAGCGTTTCGGCCTTTGTTGAAACAGAAGGGAAAAATTCAGCCACTTCTGCATCCATATTCAACTGTATATAAGGTTCATGATCGGCATCCTTCCATTGCCTGAGGATCAGCCGGGGCGTTTCTAAAAAAACTTCGGTCATTGTGTAAATTTATAGAGGAAAGATCAATTGTCCAAACCTTGGCGCTTACACCGATGCTTTTGTAACTTTTTAGTGATAGTTTCAAGCATCCTGATAATCAATTATATTTGAATTATGTATCAGATAAGGCAAACAAACCTAAAGCCCCTATTTCTTTTAGCATTCATCACTTTGCAAGCTTTGCTTTGCAAGGGGCAGGCGGGCAGCGTTGGTTCAACAGAGATAACTGAGTGGCAGTACGGCAAAAACGGGGCGGTGTCACTTACCTATGATGATGCTTCCAGAAACCAATTCACCAGGGCGTTGCCTGTTATGGAAAGGCTTAAATTGCCGGCTACATTTTTTGTAATTACAGGACCCATCAAAGGTTCAAAATACCAGGGCAAATTTGTTGGCAGACCAGTACAGGAAATTATTAAGGAATCGGCTACAGTGCCTACCAACGACCAGAATTTTTTGGAACGATGTTCAGCAGCCGGGTACCTGGGTTATATGGGTACTATTGCTTATCATACCAAAGCCGGAGGCTTGTATGATTCCGGGAGAAAAGATAAGGCCTTTAAACTGATGGATTCATTATTCATCAAAGTACGTAACGGTGATTTTAAACCGGGGTACGAACCCTGTCCGGAATATAAACAGGCTATAGGCTCAACCTGGGATGATTTTAGACGCGATGCTGCCGAGGGGTATGAAATTGCCAGTCACTCTATCACACATGCCACTATGCCGGGTATGGATGAAGCCAATATCAGCTATGAGCTGGAAAAAAGCAAGGAAGAGATACTTAACCAGATGGGTGCAAGATACACCTTCTCCTGCGAGGTGCCTTATGGTTATGAGAATGACAGGGTAATGCAAATTGCCTATAAGATATATCCCGCACTGCGAAACCGTATGCCCGAACCCTGGCTAAAAGAAATTGATCGCGCCAGCAGACAAACGCCCGGGACTACTGATAAAGATTACATACAATGGCAGCGCGGTGCCACTACCAAAACACCGTTGCCGTTAATGAAATCATGGGTGGATACCGCGGCAGCTAAAAACAATACCTGGCTGGTGCTTGTATTTCACGGTGTGGATAGCCTGGGTTATGAAGCATTAAACCATACCCTGCTGGATGAATATTTTCAATACATTAAAGGCAATGAGGACAAACTTTGGGTGGCTACTTTTGGCGATGTAACCAGGTACATGCGCGAACGTGAACATGCTAAAGTAAATGGTGCAGAAAAGAATGGAAAGATCACAGTAACCCTCGCTCATACATTGGACAGCAAAATGTATGATCTGCCGTTAACGCTTAAAACTTATGTGCCATCCGTATGGAAAAAGATCAGGATACAACAGGGGGAAAACAGCAAGCAGGCAACAATAGCGAAGGATGAAAAAGGGAATTATGTACTTTACCAGGCTGATGTTAATGCGACAACTATCATTATAACCAAATCGTAAACTTACAATAGGACCGTAGCTCAATAAGAAAACGCCGGATTAATTTATTCATTTTTTAAAGCAAAAGACATTGGCAAGGTGTAAGCCACGCACGAGCATCCCGTACTGACAGCCGGGTATCCACGGCGGCGACATGCTAAGAACCCGTACCGATTCTTCATCACAGCCACTACCAATTCCTTTATAACCTTTATATCGCTTAGTATTCCATCTCTATTAATAGCAAAAGACAAAAGACTTTCCCTTGTACATTATTCTTTTTTGCTGCTTTCGGGTACCGCGCATTCTGTCCTAAAAACTTATAAAAGGCATCCAGTCCCCCCTTAAACATAGGGTCAACTTCCAGGCTTCTAAATAAATGCTCTCTCCCTTTACTATCATAGCCTGTTCCACTTTTAACCGTACCCTTATCATACATACAAACATACCTGATTGAATCGCCAGGTTGACCATGCTACTCACCATCTTCCAGGCCATTTTTAATGTTTCCTTCAGCTACCACCCGTTTAAAATCGTCATCATACTTACATACCGGCCATCACCATTTTCTGCTAATGTCGTCCCGGTAGAATATGTATTTACTGTAAGTTTACTATCCTTACTGTAAATACCAGCCAGGTACAACCTACCGTTAAGAAAATACAGTGTCATATCGCCAAGAGCTCGCCATCTAAATAATTCTTTACTGACTTAGGTCGTCCATTTAAAGAAAATTATTTACACACATCCTCAAGACGTAAAAAATATTTTTGACTGGTGGATTTGCCGGTCATTTATTTTGCCATTCTTGTAATAGTCGGTTAGAACAATAATTTTTTGTCTATGCTTGTATCGAGCGGTAATATTACCCTGTAAAAATCAGCACTATCTTTAACTGTTACAGGAAATTCACTTTGGCTTGCCTCAGACCCAGTCTTCATATAATAAACCAGGGTAGCGGTTTTTTGAGCCTTAGCTGATAAACAATAAGCTATGCTGGTAATTATTACGAGAATGGCCTTTTTAGACATTTGTGATAAAGTTTCAGCGAATATAAGTTTTCTACCAGGTTAGAAAAACCCATAAATACAGGTTAATATTTAAGATAGCGAAACTCATATTTTGACATAATTCTTTTCATTATTTATCCGGAGTCATAAAAATGAACTCGCACATAAATGCAGCGTATTCTAATAAGTCTTGTATACAATTAAATATTATCATACAATATATTCATATGATATATATTTTCCTTTACATTAATAAATCAGTAAGTAATCAAATTATTACAAAGATTAAGGGATTCAACCGGAGCCATATCAAACAATTTTGTCAATTTTAGCTTTAACTCAAGTAATTACTACTTCCACACCCAATTATAGACCAGGTAAAATGAATAAAATATGTTATGTAAAAAGATAAATATATTATTAATATTATCTCTTTTTTGCTGTTTAAAACTAAAGGCGCAGGATAGTACTTTGATGGGCAAAACCATACAATGGGATTTGGTACAATGTATAGACTATGCTAAGAAAAACAATATCCAGATCAATACGCTTCGTCTTGCGCAATTAACCAGCCAGCAGGAATATTTATTGGCCAAGGCTGCCCGTTTGCCTAATCTTGCAGGTTCTGCCTCTCAAAATTTTGAGCACGCCCGGAACAACTTCAGCAAGGTTGATGCCAATGGCAATGTTATTGGAGGCGGTGGATCCGGTTTTACAGCATCAGGCTCTTACGGTTTAAATTCGTCCGTTACCTTGTATAATGGCAATTATCTCAACAATACTATCCTCCAAAAAAACCTTGCTGTACAATCAGCAAACCTGAGTATTATACAACAGGAAAACGATATTACCCTGCAGATAACCCAGGCATACCTTGCCATTTTACTGGATAAAGAAAATATAATTTTTGATACCGACCAGGTAAGCACGGCACAGGCACAGGTAAAACTGGAGCAGCAAAGATATGATGTGGGTAGTGTGGCACGTAGCGCCCTGATCCAGTTACAGGCATTGCAGGCCACTGATAAATTTACACTGGTTAACGCAAAAAACACCGAAAGAGGAGATGTACTTACCTTAAAACAGCTTTTAGTTTTGCCAAGCGATGTCAATTTTGATATTATGAAGCCGGATACTATTATACGTACCGATAGCGTGACAGAATTTCATGAGGTAGAAAAAATAGCCCTGAAAGATAGACCAGAAGTGAAAAATGGCGAATTGGGAGTAAAAATTGCGCAGTACGATGTAGATAAAGCAAGGGCAGGTTATAAGCCGACACTCACTGCAGGCGCGTCACTTAATTCGGGCTATGTTTCCGGGCAGGGAAGTTTCCCCAATCAGATAAACAACAATTTTAATCAGCAACTGGGACTAACCCTATCTGTACCGATTTTTACTAAAAGAGTTGTTAAAACCCAGGTAGAAGAAGCTAAAATACAGGTAGACCAGGCGCAGCTTGATCTGCGAAATACAAAAATAACGTTGTCGCAAACGGTGGAACGGGCTTATATAAACGTTGAAAATTCAAAAAGCCAGTATGATGCCGCACTTGAAGAGTATAAATACAACAAGGAAAGTTACCGTATTGCAAGTGAACAATTGAAAGTTGGTGTAGCCAATACAGTAGACTTTTTATTACAAAAAACTCTGTTTGTACAAGCGCAACAAGCTTTTATACAGGCAAAATACAACGAATTACTAACCTTGAAAATATATGATTTTTACAGGGGAATACCCATTAAATTATAATTAGCTATCATGAAACCTAACTTAAAAAAAATATTAATTATAGTTGCCGTACTGATAGCGATAGTGCTTATTTGGTTTATATTCTTCCATAAAAAGGAGGTCCCGGTTACCCTGCAGACCGAAAAACCTACCACAGGCTATATTGCGCAAAGCGTAACTGCAACTGGCAAAATAGAACCAGTTGATACAGTTACAGTAGGTACGCAGATATCAGGGATAATAAAATATTTATACGTGGATTTTAATTCAAAGGTAAAAAAAGGCGAGTTATTGGCAGAACTGGATAAAACGCTGCTGCAAGCCACCCTGGATCAATTTAAAGGTAATTTGCAGAATACCCAAAGTCAGCTGGCATTTGCAAAGAATAATTTTGAAAGGCAAAACCTGCTTTTTAAAACTGATGCCATAAGCAAGGCCGATTATGATAGCGCACTTAATACCTATGATGCCGCGAAGGCAGGTGTAAAAAGTGCTGAGGCACAGGTACGTTCGGCAGAGAAAAACTTATCATATGCCGATATTTATTCGCCTATAGATGGTGTGGTTTTAAACCGCAGCATTAGTGTGGGCCAAACGGTGGCAGCCAGCTTTAGCACACCTACCTTATTTATTATAGCCAAGGATATTACTAAAATGGAAGTACAAGCCAATGTTGATGAGGCAGATATTGGCGATGTGAAGGCAGGCAACAGATCGGCATTTACTGTGGACGCATTTATAAACGACCAGTTTGGAGGCACGGTTGAAGACATACGTTTGCACCCTTCGGTATCAGCAAACGTAGTGACCTATACCACCATAATTAATGCTCCTAATAATGATATGAAATTAAAACCAGGTATGACAGCTAATATCGTGATTTACACTAAAGAGGTAAACAATGCTATGCTGATACCTGCAAAAGCACTGGCCTTTGTCCCGGATTCATCATTGATGAAGGATTATGAGATTGTAGGCAAAGTGGCCCACAAGGGTAAACGTAAAGGCACTGCAACTACCGCTGCTGGTGGTAGCCCTACGGCCAACCAGATATCCCACACGGCAAAAAGTCGTACCGATACGTCAGGAGTAAATAAACAAAGAGCTTTGATATGGGTGTTAGATGGTAAGAAACTTGTGCAGAAAAGAATTACTATAGGTTTAAATGACAATACTCATGTGGAAGTATTATCTGGCCTGGCAACAACAGATTTGGTAGCAACCGGCATAACCGGCGGCCCTAATGGTATAGCAGCAACAACCCCGGGAGCCAGTCCATTTTTACCGGCAAGACGAGGCGGCGGCGGTGGAGCAGGAGGCAGAACCCGATGAGCAAAAAAATATTGGAAATAAAGGATCTTAAGCGCGAGTTTATAATGGGCAGCGAAACTGTGCATGCGCTCAGGGGTATTTCGTTTGATGTAAATGCAGGTGAGTTTGTGACCATAATGGGCAGCAGCGGATCTGGTAAAACAACATTACTGAATATTTTAGGATGCCTAGATAAGCCTTCCATCGGGAATTATTTTCTTGATGGTGTGGATGTGAAACAATTATCGCGTGATGAACTTGCCCAGTTGCGCAACCATAAAATAGGGTTTGTTTTTCAATCTTATAACCTGTTACCACGTACAACAGCGCTTGAAAATGTAGAACTACCATTATTATATAATAAAGAAGTAAGCGCAGCCGATAGGCGCGAAAGGGCAATAAATGCATTAAAGGCGGTTAAATTAGCCGACAGGCATGACCATACCCCAAGCCAGTTGTCGGGCGGGCAGCAGCAACGTGTGGCTATTGCGAGGGCACTGGTAAATGAGCCAGTAATGATACTGGCTGATGAGGCCACAGGTAACCTGGATAGCCGTACATCATATGAAATTATGGCGTTAATGCAGGAATTGAATCAAACCCAGGGCAAAACTATTGTGTTCGTGACTCATGAACCTGATATAGCCTCGTTCAGCAGCCGTACCATACAATTAAGAGACGGTCATATACAGAAAGATACACCTAATGAAAGTATGCGTTCGGCAAAAGAAGTATTGGAGAATTTGCCGGTAACTGATGATTATTAAATTAAGATAATTGAGAATGTTATTTCTTTCTATCGTTAGAAATGACATCGCATTAAATATAAAACATTAATGAGTTTAATTAACCTGATACGTATAGCGCTTAAAGCATTGCAGCGTAATAAACTAAGGGCATTTTTAACGATGCTAGGTATTATTATAGGTGTAGGTTCGGTTATAGCTATGGTGGCTATTGGCCAGGGCTCAAAGCAAAGCATACACGATCAGCTATCAAACATGGGTACAAATATGATCACTGTTCAACCGGCCAGTAACCTAAATGGCGGTGTGCGGATAGCCGGCACAAGTTTTCAGACCCTCACTATAAAAGATATTACCGCTTTAAAAGCCGGCGCGCAATATATTACGGAGGTTTCTCCCGCCGTAACTTCACGGGGGCAGGCCATTAATGGCGCGCTCAACTGGCCTACAAGCATGTCTGGAGTGGCGCCGGAATACCTTGATATCCGAAAATTAGCCCTTAAGGATGGCATAGCCTTTACCCAAAATGACGTAAGGACATCGGCTAAGGTATGTTTAATAGGACAAACCGTTATCGACAATCTTTTCCCGAATGGCGAAAACCCAATCGGCAAAATAATCCGTTTTGGTAATATACCTTTCCAAATCATCGGAGTATTAAGCCCCAAGGGATTTAATGCTTTCGGGCAAGACCAGGATGATATTTTAATTGCACCCTATACAACCGTACAAAAAAGGATATTAGCTACCATCTATTATTCAAACATTTATGCTTCAGCAGCTAACGAACAGGTTACTGATGCTGCTGTTACCGAAATGACCGGCATCCTAAGGGATTCGCACCGGTTAACATCGAGTGAGGATAATGATTTTACTGTACGTACGCAGCAGGAACTGATAGCTACATTAAGCTCAACAAGCGGGTTACTCACCGTTTTACTAACTGTTGTAGCAGGGATTTCTCTGGTGATAGGCGGTATTGGTATCATGAACATTATGTACGTTTCGGTAACAGAGCGCACAAAGGAGATTGGCTTACGGATGTCTATCGGGGCACGTGGTAAGGATATTTTAATGCAATTTTTAATGGAAGCAGTGCTCATCAGCATAACCGGCGGTGTAATAGGTGTATTTGTTGGTTTTCTGTCAACTCAAATAGTTACCCTCACTTTAGGCTGGCCTACTATTATATCAGAGTCATCGGTAGTATTATCATTTGCAGTTTGCGCGGTTACCGGTATTTTCTTTGGTTATTACCCCGCTCAAAAAGCTTCAAGACTTGACCCGATTGAGGCCTTGCGGTATGAATGATATTTAAATTGTTATATTGATTTATTGTTTAAACTGACAACTGCACAACTAATAAGACCGAACAACAATTTAACGATGCCTAACAAGCCGGCAATCTACCAACAAACCACATAATTTTATATTTTTGCAGATGATTGGACTATACCTCCATTCGCAACCCCTGATCAATGGATATATCAGTTGTAGTACCTCTTTATAATGAAGTAGAATCGTTGCCGGAATTAACTTCATGGATAAGCCGTGTAATGCTCGAAAATAGTTTTACTTACGAAATTATCCTGGTTGATGATGGAAGCACAGACGGCTCATGGGATATGATCGTAAAACTGAGCGAAAACAATTCTTTTATAAGGGGCATAAAATTCAGACGTAATTACGGGAAATCGGCTGCGCTTAATGTGGCTTTTGGCGCAACCAAAGGCAATGTAGTGATCACCATGGATGCCGACCTGCAAGATAGCCCTGATGAGATACCGCAACTTTACCGACGTATTGTGGAAGATAAATACGACCTGGTATCCGGCTGGAAAGCCAAACGTTATGACCCGATAAGTAAAACCATACCAACAAAATTTTTCAATGCAGCTACCCGCAAAATGTCGGGCATACCCAACCTGCACGATTTTAATTGTGGTTTAAAGGCTTATAGAAATACAGTGGTGAAAAACATAGAGGTTTATGGCGAAATGCACCGTTATATACCTGTTATTGCCAAGTGGGCAGGTTTTACTAAAATAGGTGAACAAATAGTGGAACACCGTCCCCGTAAATATGGCAAAACAAAATTTGGCATGAGCCGCTTTGTTAATGGCTTTTTAGATCTGTTATCCATATTTTTTGTAGGGAAATTCGGTAAACGCCCTATGCATTTTTTTGGCGCGATGGGCGTATTAAGCTTTTTTGCAGGATTGATCATTACAGTATGGATGATAGCTGATAAACTATATGATATTGCGCACGGTATAAAGTTTCGGGATATTACGGCACAGCCTTTATTTTACATTGCACTGGTGGCAATCATATTGGGATCGCAATTATTTTTAACAGGCTTTGTTGCGGAATTGGTTGCCCGCAGCTCACATGACCGCAACAATTACCAGGTAGAGGAAACGATTTAATTTGCGGAAGTATACTGCTATGCCAATAATGAAGTTCAATTAGATAAAAGTCCAAATTCAGAAACCCGAAATAAAAATCTGCACATTTGTACATTCAAAATCTGCACATTCAGCCCATGTTTTTTTCCATTATAATCCCCTTATACAACCGCCCACAGGAAATAAAAGAACTGCTTGATTCACTTACATTACAAATCTATAAACAGTTTGAGGTACTGGTAATTGAGGATGGATCCGTAGATGATGCAGAAGAAGTTGTAAATGGCTTTGCTGATAAACTGAATGTAAGATATTTTGTAAAGGCAAATGAGGGACAGGGCTTTACACGTAATTACGGTTTTGAACGGGCCAAAGGCGACTACTTTGTTATTTTTGATTCAGATTGCGTGATACCCCCAGATTATTTACAGATAGTTAACGACCATCTTACTACTAACTGGCTGGATGCTTATGGTGGCCCCGATGCTGCACACTGGTCATTTACACCGATACAAAAAGCCATCAGTTATTCTATGACCTCCCCTTTCACAACGGGTGGGATAAGAGGGAATAAAAAAGGCATAGGGCAGTTTCATCCGCGCAGCTTTAATATGGGTATATCTCGCCAGGCGTGGGAAAAAGCCGGAGGCTTTATAATTACCCGCTCGGGCGAGGACATCGAGTACAGCATCCGCA
This sequence comes from Mucilaginibacter sp., assembly GCA_028288085.1. Lineage (GTDB taxonomy): Bacteria > Bacteroidota > Bacteroidia > Sphingobacteriales > Sphingobacteriaceae > Mucilaginibacter. The sequence continues at coordinate 6,706 of JAQBOK010000064.1, read as the reverse complement.
TTCATTCCATGGGTTTTAAGATAGGGCTGATACCCGATGCAAAGGTTTATCATAAACGCCGTACTGATTTTCTGCAGTTTTATAAGCAGATTCATTTTTTCGGACGGGCTCGCATCAACATTTATAAGTTTTTCCCCAGTGAATTAAAACTGGTGCATTTTTTCCCGGCGGCATTTACATTAGGGTTGATTTTCAGCCTGATAGCCAATATATTCAGGTGGCCAATTGCTCAGTTATGTAATTTTATCATAGCAGTTGTTATTTTGTTGATATTTTTTCATGCATGGTGGATAAACAAGTCAGCAAAAGTTGCATTTTTGAGTATTATTGCTGCCTTTACTCAACTGATTGCCTACGGGTTAGGATTTATGCAGGATTTTTGGAAGCGTGTAGTATTAAAAAAATCATAAGCTGAGTATGTATCACCCCTTTTCCGTTATTGATACCCTAAAAACTTCGTGGAGTGTCCTCAGAAAAAACTTTATAACCTTGGTTATTTACTCGGTTATATCCTTATTTGTTTCGGGTTTTTTAAATATCCTTACCATGCTTGTGCTGGTTGATGATAGTTACCTCAGCCAAACTATTATTATCTTTATACAATTAATTATACAATCGTACCTGGCATTAAGCTTTTATAAGCTCACCCTTACCTTGATGGATAAGGAATATTATGAATTTGAGTTTAAGGAAGTGTTGCCATCCTTAAAAATGACATTCAATTTCATCGCCATTGGTATAGGCTACGGCATCCTGGTATGTATTATCATATTTATAAATTTCCTCCTGATAAAACACAAGAATATTCTGGAGGTTCTGCAAGTGATAGAAACGCTTTTGTTGCTGTACCTTCTTATCAGATCTATCTTTTGCGTTTGTTTTATTGTTGACGAAGATTCCGGCCCGTTTGAATCATTAAAGCAGAGCTTTGATATCACCAAAAACAATTTCTTTAATACATTGCTGGCCGTACTGATCATCCTGGCTGTGATGATACTCACGTTGATACCTATTATATCTATACTCAGTCTTTTTAATCCTGACAGGCATAATCATGAGTTTCTGTTCAAACTCTCGTTTTATTTATGGTTCGTAATTGCTTTTCCGTCCGTACAGGTAATAGTTATGGTAACTTACCGCAGACTTATTTATAGTCACCAGGACGTGGATGATGACCTCACCGAAACACATTAATTATGGGTTTAAAAGCTGTATTGAGCCGGATCTTCGCCGCTTGGGTTAATAAAGACCTTAATAATATCCGCAATAATGCGCCTGCCCTTCAGCAAAAAACTTTTCTGCACTTAATAACAAAGGCCAAAAATACCTCCTTTGGGCGCGATCATCATTTTGAGCAGATCAGCACTTATGATGATTTTAAAAACCGTGTCCCGGTACGTGATTACGAGGACCTTCGCCCCTATATTAATCGCATCATCCACGGTGAAGAGGATGTATTATGGCCTGGCAAACCGGCATACCTCGCTAAAACATCAGGAACCACATCTGGAGTAAAATACATACCTATCTCTAAAGAGAGTATGCCGGAACATATCAAAGCAGCCCGCAATGCATTATTAAGCTACATTTATGAAACGGGGAAAAGTGATTTTGTTGATGGCAAAATGATATTTCTGCAGGGCAGCCCGGTAATGGATAAAAAAGCCGGTATGGAAGTTGGGCGACTGTCGGGTATTGTAGCTAACCTGGTGCCTGCCTATCTGCAAAAAAACCGTTTGCCCAGCTATCAGACTAATTGCATTGAAGATTGGGAGCAAAAGGTTGATGCCATTGTTGATGAGACGATTAAGGAGGATATGCGGCTGATATCGGGCATTCCACCCTGGTGTCAGATGTATTTCGACAGGTTATCGGCTAAATCGGGAGGAAAAAAAATAAAAGAGATCTTTCCCAATTTTAAGCTATTTGTTTATGGAGGAGTGAATTATGAGCCTTACCGTGCCAGAATTGAGGAAAGTATAGGCTTTGGTATCGACTCAATTGAAACTTACCCTGCTTCTGAAGGGTTTATCGCTTTCCAGGATTCCCAAAAAGAAAAAGGATTGCTCTTACTGGTTGACTCTGGAATGTTTTACGAGTTTATCCCAGCAGATGAATATTTTAACGACAATCCAACGCGTTTGTGCATCAATGATGTTGAACTGGATAAAAACTATGTGTTGATATTAAACACAACAGCCGGTTTATGGGGTTATAGTTTAGGTGATACTATAAAATTTGTATCAAAAAGCCCATATAGAATTGTAGTTACAGGCCGCATTAAACATTATATATCAGCCTTTGGTGAGCATGTAATTGGAGAAGAGGTAGAATATGCATTAATGAGCGTAGCAAAGGAAGAAGGTGTAGATATTGTAGAGTTTACTGTTGCACCACAAGTAAATCCGCCGAAGGGTGAATTGCCCTATCATGAGTGGTTTATAGAGTTTGGTAAACAACCTACAGATCTTAAAGCCTTTGCTTTAAAAGTGGATAAAATCCTGCAAAAGAAAAATATTTACTATTTTGACCTGATAGAAGGTAACATTTTGCAACCTTTGGTTATCCAAAACCTGCAAAAAGAAGCCTTCATCAATTATATGAGATCGCAAGGAAAACTGGGTGGCCAAAATAAAGTTCCGAGGCTATCAAATGACAGGAAGATAGCAAATGAGTTGAAAAGATATATATAAATTAGCGTCATTGTGAGGAACGAGGGCAACTCCAAACCATATAGGGATGGATTTGTGCACCGGAGGTTACATAGTTCCCCTAAAAGGCGTGTTTTAAAAAAATAGAATTGATCAATAATATAAAAAACGTATCCATTTTAGGGTCCACAGGTAGTATAGGAACACAGACTCTTGAGGTGATAGGTGAAAACCCGTCGCTGTTTCGGGCTTATGTACTCACGGCACAAAATAATGCCGACTTATTAATAGCGCAAGCCCTGCAGTTTGCCCCGGCTTATGTCATTATATGCAACGAAAGCAAATACCAATATGTTAAAGATGCACTGGCATCAACCAATGTAAAAGTATTAGCAGGAATAGCTGCCGTAAATGAGATAGTTACCCACCCGGATATTGATATAGTTTTGACTGCCATGATGGGGTTTGCGGGGTTGGAGCCTACCATTAACGCTATAAAAGCCGGTAAGGATATTGCGCTGGCCAACAAAGAAACTTTAGTTGTGGCAGGCGAGTTGATCACAGACCTGGCCAAATTGCATGTGGTAAACATTTTACCGGTTGACTCCGAGCATTCGGCTATTTTTCAATGCCTTGCAGGAGAAAAAGAAAACGAGATCGAAAAGATCATTTTAACCGCCTCGGGTGGCCCGTTCAGGGGAAAAAGTCTTGAGTTTTTGACCGATGTAACACGGGAAGAAGCTTTGAAACATCCAAACTGGGTAATGGGCGCAAAAATCACTATTGATTCCGCTTCTTTAATGAACAAGGGACTGGAAGTAATTGAAGCCAAATGGTTGTTTAATCTTAATGCCAACCAGATTGATATTGTGGTGCATCCGCAATCTATTATCCACTCAATGGTGCAGTTTCAGGATGGGTCTATAAAGGCGCAAATGGGGTTGCCCGATATGAAATTGCCTATACAATACGCTTTGGCATATCCTAACCGGGTAAAAAACAACTTTAAAAGGTTTGATTTTGCCAACTACCCCAACCTCAGTTTCGAAAAACCGGATATTAACACTTTTCGTAATCTTGCTTTAGCGTTTGAAGCTTTAAAACAAGGTGGCAATATGCCTTGTATAATTAATGCGGCCAATGAGATAGCCGTGGCTGGATTTTTAAACAACGGGCTTGGATTTTTAGCTATGAGCGATGTAATTGAGCAATGTATGCAGAAGGTTAGTTTTTATGACAAACCAACATTGGATGATTATTTGAATACTGACAAAGAAACACGCATCTTTGCGCAAAATTTAATAAAACAAATACCGTTAAAAACGTTTACAAATTGATTATAAATAAGTAATGAGTATAGTGATTATGGTGGGCCAGCTGTTGCTGGGTCTTTCAATTTTGGTGATTTTGCATGAGTTTGGCCACTTTATAGCGGCACGTGCCTTTGGCATTAAGGTAGAGAAGTTCTACCTGTTTTTTGATGCATGGGGAATAAGCCTTTTTAAATTTAATTATAAAGGAGTTGAGTATGGTATTGGCTGGCTGCCATTAGGCGGCTATGTAAAAATCGCCGGCATGATTGATGAATCAATGGATACCGAGCAAATGGCTGGTCCGCCACAGCCCTGGGAGTTCCGTTCAAAACCGGCCTGGCAGCGTTTAATTGTAATGCTTGGCGGTGTTACCGTAAATATTATTGTTGGTATTTTAATTTTCTGGGTACTTGTAATAAGTAATGGCGAAAATTATACGCCAATGAGCAGTGCCAAATATGGTATTGTGCCGGGTACTGTTGGCAGAAAAATAGGTTTGCAGGCAGGTGATAAGATCCTTACAGTAAACGGAAAAACAATTGAACGTTTTGATGATCTGACAAGCCCTAAAGTATTATTAGACCATACCGTTTTAAACATACAACGCGGCGACAAGAATTTTGATGTTACCATACCGGCTACCATATTGAACGATATTTCTGATTTTGGTATCGATAGCTTTATTGACCGCCTTCCGCGTAATACTTTTACTGTAGATTCTGTTTACGGGCCTTCAAAAAAAGCGGGGTTGCTTAAGGGAGATAGTATTGTAGCCGTTAATGACCATAAGGTAGTATTCTTTGATGAATTACAGGCTCAACTGGCTGCAAACAAAAACAAGCAGATCGTATTGACAGTGATTAGGAATAAAACAACCATATTGCAGCTACCAGTAACCGCTGATAAAGATGGTAAAATAGGGTTCGCAAGATCTCCAAAAGATTTCTTGTCCTTTGAGAAGAATTTACATTACAGTTTCTTCAATTCGTTGCCCATTGGTGCCTCTAAAGCATGGGGTACTTTTACTGACAATGCTAAAGGATTGGGAAAGGTATTTACCGGGCAGGTAAAAGCAAGAAAAGCAATTTCGAGCCCTATTGGTATAGCGGTTATGTTTGGCACTCACATTGACTGGGTACGTTTCTGGAGCCTTACCGGATTGTTATCTATGGTTCTGGCGCTAATGAATTTGCTGCCAATACCCGCACTTGATGGCGGCCATGCTGTATTTCTTATTATCGAGATGATAAAAGGTAAACCGTTAAGCGACAAATTTTTAGAACGGGCGCAAATAGTTGGCTTTGTATTATTGATCACCCTAATGGTGTTTGCCTTTGGTAACGATATTGTGAAGCAGATCATGAAGAAATAATCTTGCTGGCAGAGCATAAAAAGGGCACCCTGGTATTTGATCAGGGTGCCTTTTTTTTAGATATGATATCCGTTAAACAGTGGGATCAGTTTCAGTAGGTTCTTCTACATCAAACGGAGAACGCTCCTTTTTGAAGATAGCGGCACCTATCAACCCCAATATAACCCCTAAAATAACATAAAATAATGCTACAAATACAGCTCCGATAATAGCACCAAATTTTATGGAGATTTTTATTGCGTTATCAATTTGCTCAGGGGAAAGTCCTTTAGCAGCCATCGCGTCTCTTTGTGATTCTGCTGACTTTACCAACACCTCCGGACTTAAAAAAGCAAGGTAAACATATAAAAACACACCAAATAGCAAGCCAGAATATATCGCATATCTTAAACCAATAGAAAATCCTTCCCCAAACTTTATATAACCACCAAGTTGGTCTTTATATTCCTTTTGCGCCAAAAGCAAAAAAGCGACAAAAGGAATATAGGATAAATATTTTATGGGAGAATTGGGGTCGAGATAAGCAAATTGAATGATGTAAGTAATAACAATGGCTGTTAAAACGTAAATAAGCGCCCATTTAGTTGCCGCTTTGGTTGAGTTTGGTTCATTCTGTTTCATTGTGATGTATTTTAGAGTTTTAATAAATAATTCTAATATACTAAACTAAATACCAGCAAAAAAAATCTTTATTAGTAACCCTTTCACTTGATGAATTAGTTATCTGATAACAAGCTTTGTATTATTGATCACCCGGACGGTGTTGCCTTTGGAAATGAAAAAAGCATCCTGACGTTAATCAGGATGCTTTTAGGCAAATAAAGGTTTGTGCCTAAGCGGCAGGATCACCGTCGGCTATTAAATTATATCCTGGTGCCGGCTTTTTAAATAGTGCACCAAAAATTAATGATGTGACAAAAATGAGGATCACTGATATTAACTGAGATTGTATAGTTTGCACAACTGTTACATTATCCTGAACAGCGAATTGCGCCTTTATCTCTTTTTGCTTATCTGCAATTTGCTTATCTGTTGCCCCGCTTTTTTTAAGTGCAACCGGAGTTGCAGCAAGTAAAACATTTTCTATTTTGGTATTCATTTTAGGTTCAATCAAATGGGCAAACACCAGGTCCCGGCCTATAAATATAACCAGGTATGCCATCAGGAACATAATAAAAATTCCCGACGTCGCTATCCTAAAATCCCAGTATCGACCAATAAGTACCCTTAAGTAAAAGCAAAATATTATTGCGGCGGGTATGGGCAATATAATTGAAAACAAATACGGCGCTGCAATTACACCTATGGGAGATTTAACAACCGTAGTTATCAGATAAAAACTTATAATATTAAAGGACAACAATATCAAC